>DATFFY010000285.1:0-3597 GCA_035249805.1 Acidimicrobiales bacterium
CAGCCAGTCGGCCAGCGCCCGGTCGAGCGCAGCCGCGCAGGGGGTCGGTCGGCCGTGCCGCCACGCCTCCCAGTGCGTGTTGGCGGTCACCTCGGCCGCGTCGATCCCGCCGCGGTTGCGGGCGATGGCCGCCTTGCCCGAGGCGTGGCGGCGCTTGCGCATCGACCGGAACGTGCCGCCCGCGGCCACCGTGGCGAAGAAGCCGTCGGTGATGTCGAGCTCGCGCTCGACCACGAACGTCACCACGTCGTGCGGCAGGTGGTCCACCGGCCGGCACCCGAGGTGCGAGCCCTCGACGCGCATCTTCCCGACCTTCGCCACCCACGGCGGGAAGTGCTTCGGGTGCGCCTGCTTGGTGAACACGACCTCCACGGCGCCGAGGCTACGAGCGCGCTCGCCCGGGCGGCTCGGCGGTTTCGCGGCAAGGATGCGGCGGTGCTGCTCGGCCTGGCCCACGCCGCGGTGTGCGTCCCGGACGTCGAGGCCGCGGTGGCGTGGTACTCGGAGGTCCTCGGCCTGCAGGTCCTGTCGCCGCCCTACCTCGTCGAGGGCGACGCCATCTCGGCCGACATGGGCGAGCTCCTCGGTCCTCCGGTCGCCCTCAAGGGCGCGATCATCGGCTTCGACCGGTCCGACCACGTGATCGAGCTCGTCGAGTACCCGCTCCACCGGCCCGTGGCGGCGCGCAGCGACCACGCCGTCGACGAGGTCGGCATCACCCACCTCGGCCTCGTGTGCGACGACCTCGACGCCACGCTCACCCACCTCGAGGGCGCCGGCGTCGAGCTGCTCACCTCTGGGCCGACCTCGATCGCGGGGCTGCGGACGGCGTGGTTCCGCGACCCGTGGGGCGTCACCTTCATCCTCCTGGAGAAGGGCGACGCCGAGCGGCCGTACTGGCGCCAGCCCCGCTGAGCGCGGGAGGTCAGACGATGTCGACGGGCGTGCCGAGGGGGACCTCGGCCAGCTTCACCTGGTCGGCCTCGTGCAGGCGCACGCAGCCGTTCGAGATGTAGGTGCCGGTGGTGCCGATCTTGGCGTCGGCACCGAAGGGGCCGTGCAGGGCGATGATCGCGTCGCCCGCGCCCTGCCAGCTCTGGATGGCCTCCGAGTGGGCCGACAGGTCGAGGACGACCGGCCCGTACCCGCTCGGGCCCGGGATCTCCTTCACCGCGACGAAGTAGTTGCCGGGCGGCGTGGGCGTGGACGCCTTGCCGAGGCCGGCGGGCATCTCCCAGAGGCGGTAGCCGTCCTTGTAGACGATCACCTTCGTCTCGGCGAGCTTGATGACGATGCGCCACGCGCTCTGGCCGATCTCGACCTGGCTGGCATGGATCCAGCCCGTCGACATGTTCGGCCGCTCCGGCGTCATGACCTTCAGCCACTCGCCCTGGCGCTCGAGGATCGGCATGGTCATCGGGTAGCCGTACCAGACGCCCACCTCGCCGATCTGGGTCCCCCCGGGCCCGTCGAACTTCGGGATCATGCCGTTCGGGGTGGCCATCCAGGTGACCGGCGGGACCTCGGTGGGGACCGTCGTCGTGGTGGACGACGAGCTCGTGGTCGTGGTGGGCTCGCCGCCGGCGCTGTCGTCGTCCTGGAACCAGCCCTGGCCGAAGGCGAGGCCGACGATCGCGGCCACGACGAGCGCGTAGGCCACGATCGTGGCGTTCCACCGCTTGCGTCGACGGTCCTCCCGCACCTGGGCCACGCAAAAGGGAACCACACCTGGCGGCTCCGTCCCAGTCGGGCCCGGGCCAGACTGTCCGGATGGTCACGAGCCGCCAGTCGGAGCGGGCGCTCCGCCAGGTCCGCAAGGTCTGCCTCGCCCTGCCCGAGGTGTCCGAGCGGCTCTCCCACGGGGCGCCGTCGTTCTTCATCCGCGGCAAGAAGACGCTCTGCATGTTCGTGGACGACCACCACGGCGACGGGATCCTGGGCCTCTGGTGCCCCGCCTTCCCCGGCGTCCAGGAGGAGCTGGTCGCGTCGGAGCCTGACCGGTTCTACCGGCCGCCGTACGTCGGCCCGTCCGGCTGGATCGGCGTGCGCCTCGACCGCGACGTCGACTGGGACGAGATCGCCGAGATCGTCACCGAGAGCTACCGCAAGGTCGCCCCCAAGACCCTCGTGAAGCAGCTCGACGCGAGTGCATAGGTCCGGCGACGGGCAGGGCGAGTGGATAGGTCCGGGATCTCGGACCTATCCACTCGGCCTCGGGGACACCGGACCTATGCACTCGGCCAACCGACTGGGGGCGAGCGGGACCGACCGTGCAGGATGGCCCGGATGCGCGGACGGGGGACGCTGCTGCTGGTCACGGCCGCCGTGGCCCTGCTCGCCCTGTTGCCGACGCCGGCCAGGGGGCAGGCCGCCGAGGTGCCGCCCGCCCACGGGATCACCCTCGTGCGGGACGAGGTGGTGTCCCACGACGGGCGGCTCCACGAGCTGACGCTGCACAGCGCCACGCTCGGGCGGGAGACGACGCACCGCCTCCTGCTCCCGGCGGGCTACGACGACCCGGCGGCGGCCGCCACCCGCTACCCGATGCTCGTGCTCCTGCACGGCGCCGACAGCAACCACCGGTCGTGGACCGAGGCGACGCGCCTCGAGGAGCACACGGCGCCGCTCGACCTGATCGTCCTCATGCCCGACGGCGGACCGAGGGGCTTCTACAGCGACTGGCTGGACGGCCCGGCCTGGGAGACGTTCCACCTGCGCGAGCTCCTGCCGTGGATCGACGCGACCTATCGCACCGTCGGCACGCGTGCGGGGCGGGCCATCGCGGGCCTCTCGATGGGCGGCTTCGGCTCGGCCTCGTACGCGGCCCGCAACCCCGACCTGTTCATCGCCATGGCCGCGTTCTCCGGTGCCGTGGACATCGCGGACGCCGGCGTCGTCGAGGCCGAGGCGCTGAAGGCGCTGGGCTACAACGACGACCGGCTGTGGGGCCCGTACCTCACGCACGAGGCGAGCTGGCGGGGCCACAACCCGCCCGACCTCGCGCCGAACCTGCAGGGCATGGCCGTGCGCCTCGCCACCGGCAGCGGGGTGCCCTGCCCCGCCACGCGCGACAAGGGCCCCGACGTGATCGAGGCGGGCGTCTTCCTCATGCACGCCGGCTTCACCCTCGCGCTGCAGCGGGCGGGGGTGCCGTACTCGATCGACCTGCGCCCGTGCGGCACGCACGAGTGGCACTACTGGGACGCCGACATCGCCGCGTGGCTGCCGACCCTCATGGCCCTCTTCGCCGAACCGCCCGCGCCGCCGTCGCCCTTCGACTTCCGCACGACCGAGCCGCAGACCGACGTGTGGGGCTGGTCGTTCACGGCCCACCGCCCGACGATCGAGTTCCTCGACCTGCGCGACGTCTCCCGCACCGGCCTCACCGCCACCGGCAGCGGCGTGGTGGACGTCGTGTCCGCCCCGGTCTACGAGCCGGGGGCGACCTACGCCGTCGCGGCCACCTCGGGCGGCACGATCACGGCGCCGGTGGCGGTGCTGGGCCTCCTCGCGGACCCGCAGACCACCCTCCCCGCGACCCCGGCCGGCACCGCAGCCGCCATCGCCGACCCCGACGGCCGCCTGCGCTTCACCCAC
>DATFFY010000286.1:0-10983 GCA_035249805.1 Acidimicrobiales bacterium
CTACGGGGTGGACGCCGACTTCGACGTCGTCGACCGCTGCGTCGAGGTGGCCGGCGAGGTCGGCGCCTCGCCGCCGCAGGTGGCGCTCGCCTGGCTCCTCGGCAAGCCCGGCCTGACTGCGCCGATCGTCGGCGCCACCAAGGAGCACCACGTCACCGATGCCGTCGCGGCGGAGGCGCTCGAGCTCACCGACGACGAGGTGCAACGGCTCGAGGAGCCCTACGTGCCGCACCCCGTGCTCGGGGTGCAGGTGGTGATGCCGTCGGGCCGGCGGCCGTAGCGGCCGCTAGGCCTCCATCACCACGGGGACGATCATCGGCTTGCGGCGGGTGCGGTCGTTGACGAAGCGGCCCGCGGCGCGCCGCACGACCCGCTGCAGGGTCTCGATGTCGGGCGCCGACGGCACCGCCTCGGCGAACGCCTCCTTCACGGCCTGGCCCACGACCGCGGCGCACTCGTCGAGCAGCTCCTCGGCCTCGGGGGCGTAGACCCACCCGCGCGTGATCACCTCGGGCCCGGTGAGGATGGCGCCGTCCTCGAGCGCGACCGTGACGACCACGACGACCACGCCCTCGTCGGCCAGCACCCGGCGGTCGCGCAGCACGCCCTGGCCGACGTCGCCCACGATCCCGTCGACGTAGAGGTAGCCCGCCGGCACCGTCCCCGAGGGCCGCACGCCGTCGTCGTCGATGGTGAGCTGATCGCCGTCCTCGCACACCAGCACCCGGTCCGCGTGGACGCCCATGATCTTGGCCAGCTCCGCGTGGGCCACGAGGTGGCGGTACTCGCCGTGCACCGGCACGAACCACTGCGGCTCGACGAGCGAGATCAGCGTCTTGATCTCCTCCTGCTTGGCGTGGCCGGTGGCGTGGACGTCCTCGATGCCCGAGTGCACGACCTTGGCGCCGAGGCGCACCAGCCCGTCGATGACGCGGCTCACCGACATCTCGTTGCCGGGGATCGGGTGCGAGCTGAGGATGACGGTGTCGTTGGGGCCGATCTCGAGCCACCGGTTCTCCCGGCTGGCCATGCGGGTGAGCGCCGACATCGGCTCGCCCTGGCTGCCGGTGGAGATCACGCAGACCTTGTCGTCGGCGAGGTCGCCGATGTCCTCGATGTCGATCAGCGCGTGCTCGGGGATCTGGAGCAGCCCCATCTCGCGGGCCAGCCGGACGTTCTTCTTCATCGACATGCCGATGGTCGCCACCTTGCGCCCGAACGAGATGGCGGCGTCGGCGATCTGCTGCACGCGGTGGATGTGGCTGGCGAAGCAGGCGATGACGATGCGCCGGTCGTCGTGCTCGTGGAAGAGGTCGTACAGGACCGCGCCGACGCTCTTCTCGCTGCGCGAGTGGCCGTGGTCGTCGGCGTTGGTGGAGTCCCCGAGCAGCAGACGGATGCCGGTGTCGTACGCGATGGCGCCCATGCGGGCGAGGTCGGTGAGGCGGCCGTCGACCGGCGTGAGGTCGAGCTTCCAGTCGCCCGTGTGCAGGATCACGCCCTGCGGGGTGTGGAAGGCGGTGGCGAAGCCGTGGGGCACCGAGTGCGTGACGGGGATGAACTCGACGTCGAACGGACCGATCATCCGCCGCTCGCCGTCCTGCACCGGCACCAGCTCCGTGCGATCGAGCAGGCCGGCCTCCTCGATGCGGTTCCTCGCGAGGCCGAGCGTGAGCGCCGACCCGTAGATCGGGAAGGACAGCTCCCGCAACAGGTACGACAGGCCGCCGACGTGGTCCTCGTGGCCGTGGGTGGCGATGCAGCCGATCACCCGGTCGGCGTTCTCGCGCAGCCAGGTGAAGTCCGGCAGGACGAGGTCGATGCCGAGCATCTCCAGATCCGGGAACATGAGCCCGCAGTCCAGGAGGACCAGCTGGTCCTCGCACTCGAGGACCATGCAGTTGCGGCCGATCTCCCCGAGCCCGCCGAGGAACGTGACCGTGACGGGAGCGGCCATCCCTACAGCAGACCGAGGTTCGCCAGGACGGAGCGGGCCTCGTCCTCGAGCCCGTCCGGCTCCGGGCCGACCGGCAGCCGGCACGGCCCGCTCGGTTGGCCGAGCAGGCGCAGCACCACCTTCACCGCCTGCGCGAACTGGGCGATCTCGCGGCTCTGGTACCACCACGACTCGAACATCGTCGCGTTGAGCTCCTGCGCCCGGTCGTGGTCGCCCTTGAGGAAGGCGGTGACGAGCTCGCCCATGACCTGGCCGCACCAGTGCGTCGACGTGCCGATGACACCGACGGCCCCCACCGCCAGCAGCGGCAGGGTCATGGGGTCGTCGCCCGAGTACACGTCGAAGTCGTGGGGGGCGCCGGCGACGACGCGGGCGGTCTCGCCGGGGTTGCCGGCCGCGTCCTTCAGGCCGGCGATCGTGGGCACCTCGTTGGCGAGGCGCAGGAGGGTGTCGGTGTCGACCTTCCGGCCGGTGCGGCCCGGGATGTCGTAGAGGACGATCGGCAGGTCGGTGGCCGCGCCCACCGCGCGGAAGTGCGCCTCGAAGCCGGCCTGGGACGGCTTGTTGTAGTACGGCGCCACGACGAGGAGCCCGTCGACGCCGGTGGCCGCGGCCCGCTCGGACAGCTCGCAGGTGTGGCGGGTGTCGTTGGTGCCGGTGCCGGCGAGGAGGGGCACGTCGACCGCTTCGCGCACGGCGGTCCAGAGCTCCACGTCCTCGTCGTCGGTGAGGGTCGGGCCCTCACCCGTCGTGCCGGCCACGACGAGGCCGTCGCTGCCGTTGGCCACGAGCCAGCGGGCCAGCCCCGCGGCGCCGTCGGCGTCGAGGGCGCCGTCGTCGGTGAACGGCGTGGCCATCGCCGTGAGGACGCGGCCGAAGCGGGCGGCGCCCATCAGCCCGAGCCCTCCGAGGAGCGCTCGATGCCGAGCGTGGCCAGCAGGTCCTCGTGGAGCTCGAACCAGACGGTGTGGTAGCTCGGGATCATCGGCTTCGTGAACCAGTCCGTGTCGCCGGCCCGGACCCTCGCGAGGGCGTCGGCCAGCCGGGGGCCGTAGCCGGCGAAGCGGTC
This sequence comes from Acidimicrobiales bacterium, assembly GCA_035249805.1. Taxonomy (GTDB): domain Bacteria; phylum Actinomycetota; class Acidimicrobiia; order Acidimicrobiales; family VFJN01; genus VFJN01. Next base: position 3,027 of record DATFFY010000286.1, read on the forward strand.
GAGGGCCGACGCGAGGTCCGCGCAGATCGGGGCGACGGCGGAGTGGAGCTCGGCCAGGCGGGCGACGACGGCGTCGTCGTAGGCCGCGTCGGCGTGGTCGTTGACCACCGACTCGCCGCCCACCTCCCGCAGCTGCCAGGCGGTGCAGATCGTGAGCAGGTCCTGGTTGATCCCGAGGAAGCGCTCGTACGCGGCCTGCACCGCGCCGCGCTGGCCGCTGGCGTCGAGCTCGGTGGTGAGCAGCCGGGCGTGCTCCTCCCGCCCCGCCGGCGTGAGGGCGAAGCCGGAGAGGCGCCCGTCCCGGTAGGTCGCGAGGCCGTCGCCGACCAGCTGGTCGAGCTGCGGCTTGGCGTCGGCCTCCTCCAGCCCGACGGCCTCGGCCACCGCGGCCGCGTCGGCGAAGCCCTTCAGGCGCAGGCCGTGCAGGACGATCGTTCGGAGGTCCGAGGACGTGGCCATCGCCCGGCGAGGCTACCCCGGGCCAGGATCGCCTCTACGACGCGATCTCGCCCTCGGCGAGCTGGAACATCTCGTACTCCTCGCCGGTGTCGGCCCAGTCCTCGAACTGGATCACGCCCAGCTCGGTGAACTTTCCCCGGAGCCAGTGGTCGTTGCGGTCGAGCAGGCCGAGCTTCTTGCAGTTCGGCACGATCTTCGAGAAGAGCATGCTCTGGAAGAGCTGGCGCTGCGGGGCCTGCAGCACGAGGCCGGCGGCCATCTTCGGGTCGATGCCCATCCGGTCCCACACCTCCTGCTGGAGGAAGCGGTCGCGCATGCGGACGGCGGCCTCGAAGGCGAACTCCTGCCGCTCGAGCATCTCGGCGTCGGACAGCTGCTCGTAGTACTCCTTCAACGACAGCACGCCGAAGGCGACGTGGCGGGCCTCGTCGCTCATGACGTACCGGAGCAGCTGCTTGAGGAGCGGCTCGGTCGTCATCTGGTGCATGAAGCCGAAGGCGGCGAGGGCGAGGCCCTCGACCATGATCTGCATGCCGAGGTAGGTCATGTCCCAGCGGCTGTCCTCGACGATGTCGTCGAGCAGCATCCGCAGGTGGGCGTTGATCGGGTAGTGGCCCGACAGCTTGGTGTCGAGGTACTTGGCGAACACCTCGACGTGCCGGGCCTCGTCCATCACCTGGGTGGACGCGTAGTACTTCGCGTCGATCCACGGCACGGTCTCGACGATCTTGGCCGTGCAGATGAGCGCACCCTGCTCGCCGTGCATGAACTGGCTGAGCATCCAGTTCTGCGACTCGACGCCGAACTGCAGCCACTGGAGCTCGTCCCACTTCTCGAGCGGCGTACCGCTGACGTCGATGCCGGAGTCGAGCCCACCGCTCGCCATCGCGTTGTCGGCGACCACCTTCTCCTGGTCGACCTCGGTGTCCCACGGCAGGTCGGTCTCGCCGTTCCACATCGAGGTCTTCGCCTTCTCGTACAGGCGGTTGAGGGCGGGCCGCTGCCCCTTCTCGTAGTCCCAGGTGAAGATCGCCTCGGCGTTGTCCTTCACGGCGTGGATGACCTCGTCCACATCGGTGTTCGTGATCCCGAGGATCGCCTCGAGGTCGTTGATGTCCTCGCGGCCGATGAGCTGCTCGTTGGTCGACATGGTCAGGGCTCCTCGTGGGGGGCGGTCACTGCGGGCAGGACGTAGGTGCAGACGAACGGGCGCACGTCGACCTCGTCGGTGAGGTCGAGGCCCGGACGGGGCTCGATCGAGTACGACAGGACGAGGCGGACGATCCACTCGGCCCCGGCCACCGCGGCCGCGTCGTCGACGACGAACCGGCGCAGGTGGGGAGCGGTGGCGGCGGTGACGACGGCGAGCACGCCGTCCATGCGGTGGAAGGCGAAGGCGGGCAGGACGCGCTCGGGCTCGTTGGCCAGGAGGTAGCGCAGCCCCTCGTGGCCGGTGAGGAAGCGAGCGGCCTCGACCATGCCGATGACGGCGGCGTCCTCGAGGGTCTCGGCGGCGTCGAGCCGGCTCGTGATGGCGGCGAGGAAGCGGCTGGACTCGCGGCGGACGACGGCCTCGAAGACCACGTCCTTGCCGCCGGGGAAGGCCCGGTAGACGGTCGCCCGGGACACGCCGGCGGCCCGGGCGACGTCCTCGACGGTGGTCTTGGCGATCCCCCAGCGCCCGATGCACTCGAGCAGGCCGTCGACGATGCGGTCCTCCAGGGAGGGGGGCGACGCGGCGGTGGGGCGATCGGCGAGGGCGCTGGTGGCCATCACTTGCGACGATAAGAAGAGATCTGTCTCATCGTCAACCACCGCCGGCGGGTCATCCGTCACAGCCGACGGGCGGGATCCGCAGAGCTGCGTGGGATCAGGCCAGTATCCCTGCCAGGAGGTGGCCGCGGACGAGGTCCCGGACCTGGGCGGGGTCGGCCAGGTCCCAGTGGCCCTGGGATCCCAGGTGGGACAGCGCCATGCGGGCGACGAGGTCGGCCGCCTCGGCCGGATCGACCCCGGGCCGGAGCCGGGTGCGCTCGAGCCAGGGCCGGAACCAGTCGGCGAGGGCGGCCCGGACCAGCGGCATCACGGTGGCCAGCGACGGCAGGAGCTGGTCGGCCTCGTCCCGGAGGACGCGCTGGAGCAGCTCGTGGTGCTCGAGTGAGTCGCGGGCGGCGACGAGCCCCTGCTCGAGGACCGCGACCGCGTCGAGCTCCTCGGGGTGGATGGCGTCGCTGACCCGGCGGAAGAAGCGGGCCACCTCCCAGGTGACCGTGGCGTCGAGCACCTCGTCCCGGCCGCCGGGGAAGGCCCGGTAGAGGGTGGCCCGGGAGAGGTCGGCCTGGCGGGCGATGTCCTCCATCGTGGTCTTGGCCATGCCGTAGCGGGCGACGCAGTCGTAGGCCGCCTGCAGGATCCGGGCCCGGAGGTGGTCGGTCACGACGAGGCCTGGGCCCGGGCCTTCGCCTCGTCCTGGGCGACCTTCCGCAGCAGCAGCACGTACCCGCCGGCCGCGATCGTGCTGAAGATGAACCACTGCACGGCGTAGGCCAGGTGGGGCCCTTCCGATGGCTCCGGCGGACCCAGCGCGACGAGGCTGGCCGACCCCTCGGCCGGCGCGGGCTCGTCCGGGTCGCTCTCCACGAGCTGGACGTAGGCCGGGTACAGCCGCGGCTGGACCTGCTGCGCGATCCGTTCGAGGTCGACCCGGGCCAGCACCGCCAGGTCTCCCTCCTCCGGGTCGCGCGGCCCGAACGAGCCGCGCTCCTGGCTCGGGAAGAGCAGGCCCTCGACGCGCACCTCGCTGGTGGGCGGGTCGGGAGCCACGATCCGCCCCTCGGCGTCGAAGCCGATGAAGCCGCGGTTCACGACCACGGCGGTGCCGTCGCCGAGGTCGAGGGGTGTGAGCACCCAACCCCCGGACGCGCCGTTGTAGGTGCGGTTCTCGACGACGACCGTGTCCTCCGCCAGGTACCGACCGGTGGCGGTGACCCGCCGGTACAGCACGTCGTCCACCGCGTCGGCATCCACGTCCGCCTCGATCGGCACGACGTCCTCGACGGGCAGCGCGGCTTGCTGCTCGCGGGCCTCGACGAGCGACTTGTAGGCCTGCTTCTCGTCCAGCCGGCGCAGCTGCCAGAACCCGAGGTTGACCATGACGACCACGAGCACCACGACGAGCACGTGCCGGACGATCCACCTCGTGCTGCGGGCGAAGTCCCAGACCACGGCCCGAGGCTAGGCGTGGGGCGGTGTGCGACAGCTCCTCGCGGCGAGACGGCGGTCCTGGTCGCGTCGTGCGGCCGCGACCAGCGCGTCGCGCAGCCGCTGCTCCCACGGGCGATCGAGGTCGACGTCCGACGGCGGCGGGCCGTGCTCCTCGTGCTGCACGCTATCTATCAGTAGCACACCTGCAGCAGGTCGAGGTCGACGAGGGTCCGCTCGAGGGTGGTCGCATCGACGAAGACGTGGCCGACGAAGCCGACGGCCTCGGCCGCCTCGACGTTGGCGGCCTTGTCGTCCACGAAGAGCGCCTCGCCCGGCGTGAGCTCGAAGCGGGACAGCACGAGCTCGAACACCGCCGGCTCGGGCTTGAGGATCCCCTCGTCGCCGGTGACGACCGCGCCGCCGAACCGCTGGAGCACGGGGTAGGCGGCCACCCGCTCGTCGAACACCCACCGCGGCATGTTCGTCAGCAGGTAGCGCGGCACGCCCGCCTCGACGAGGCGCGCGACCACCGCGGCCGTGCCCTCGATCTCACCCCGGATCATGTCGGCCTGGCGCTTCCAGGCGTGGACGAGGTCGGCCTGGTCGGGGTGGCGGGCGGCCAGCTCGGTGCAGGCGTCGTCGAAGTCACGGCCGGCGTCGAGCTCGGCGTTGAACGCGTCCGTGCAGACCTCGGCCAGGAAGCGCTCGACGGCCTCCTCGTCCGGCAGGAGCGTGCGGTACAGGTACCGCGGGTCCCAGTCGAGGAGCACACCGCCGATGTCGAACACGACGGCGCGCACCGGAGGCATCGGGCCATGCTGGCACCATGCGACCCAAGCCCACCGCTCGCCTCCTCGCGCCACTCCTCGTGCTCGCGTTCGTGGTCGGCTGCAGCGACGACGACGGCGCCGCACCGGATCCCAGCTCCACGACGGCCGCACCGACCACGGCGGCGCCGGCCACCTCGCCCGGCCAGGCGGCAGCCGAGCAGACGATCGTCATCTCCGACAACGGGATGTTGGGCTGGTGGGAGGGCGGGCGATGGGTGCAGGCTCGCGGGGGCGAGCCCACACCTTTTGCGACCGGCCGCGAGTACGCGGTGGTACGCCTCGACGAGGCCGTCACCACGACCACCTCGACGAGCGTCAGGGACCCCGAGGAGTTCTGCGGGACCCCGCAGGTCGTGTTCGATCCCGAACTCCCGGATCGCAGCGGGCAAGCCGACCTGATCGCGCCCGTCGCCGTCCACGGGGTCCCGGAACCCCGGCCGCGTCCGGTCACCCTCCTCGACACAGGTGCCGCCGTGTACGTCGACGCGGCGCGCGAGGTGCTCGCCGGTCTCGGTGTGCAGGAGCCCGAGCCCCAGCTCGTGCAGGTCGTGCGGGCCGACCTGGCCGGTGACGGGACCGACGAGGTGCTCGTCGTGGCCGAGCAGCTGGCGGACCCGACCAACCTGATCGGCGAGCCGGGCGACTACTCGGTGTTGTTCCTGCGGCAGGCGGTGGACGGTGAGGTGCGCACCACCGTCCTGGACGAGCACCGCAAGGAGGCGAGCGAGGAACCGTCCCCGTACATCCTCGTGTACCGGGTCGCCGCCGTTGCCGATCTCAACGGCGACGGGGTGATGGAGGTGGCCACGGAGGAGCGCTACTACGAGGGCTCGGCCACGATCGTGCGCGCGCTCGACGCGAAGGGTGCGCTGAGCGAGGTCCTCGTCGCGGGCTGCGGCGTCTAGCTACGCCGTGGGGAGCTGGTAGCCCTCGAACTTGTCGCGCAGATCCTTCTTCGAGAACTTGCCGACGCTGGTCTTCGGGATCTCCTCGACGAAGGCCACGTCGTCGGGCAGCCACCACTTGGCCACCCTGTCCTCGAGGAAGGCCAGCACCTCCTCCTTCGTCAGCTCCTCCCCGGGCTTCACGACCACGCAGGCGAGCGGACGCTCGGCCCACTTCGGGTGGGGCACGCCGATGACGGCGGCCTCGGCCACCTTCGGGTGGCCCATCAGCTCGTTCTCGAGGTCGACCGACGAGATCCACTCGCCGCCGGACTTGATGACGTCCTTGGTCCGGTCGACGAGGCGGATGTACCCGTGCCGGTCGATGACGGCGACGTCGCCGGTCTTGAGCCAGCCGTCCTCCGTGAACGAGTCGGGCGAGCGCTCGTCGTCGTAGTACTCGGCCGCGATCCACGGGCCTCGCACCTGGAGCTCGCCGGAGCTCTCGCCGTCCCATGGGAGGGACTCGGTGCTGCCGGGTCGCACGATGCGCGCCTCCACGCAGATCGAGGGCTGGCCCACCGTGGTGCGCAGGTCGGCGCGGCCCTCGTCGTCGAGCTCGGCGTCGATCGTCGACTTGATGCGGCCCACGGACGCGATGGGGCTGGTCTCGGTCATGCCCCACGCCTGCGTGATCGGCAGCCCGACCTGCTGGCGGTAGCCCTCCGACAGGGCCCGCGGCACCGCCGACCCGCCGCACGGGATGGCCCGCAGCGACGAGGTGTCCCGCCCGGCGAGCTCGGGCAGCACGCCCATCCAGATCGTCGGGACACCGGCCGCGATCGTGACCTTCTCGTCGACGATCAGGTTGGCCAGCGCCGGGGGCGACAGGTCCGGGCCGGGCATCACGAGGCTGGCCCCGGACGCCACCGCGGCGTGGGCCAGGCCCCACGCGTTCGCGTGGAACATCGGCACGACCGGGAGGATGCGGTCGCTCTCCTCCACCCCGAGCCCGCTGGTCACCATCGTCCCGAGCGTGTGCAGGTACGTCGAGCGGTGGCTGTAGACGACGCCCTTGGGGTTGCCGGTGGTGCCGCTCGTGTAGCACATCGACGCGGCCCGGCCTTCGTCGTCGACCACGAAGTCGACCGGCGAGGCGGCGCCGAGCAGGTCCTCGTAGTCGTGCACGGCCCGTCCGCCGTCGGGGCTCGGCACCTCGCCCTTGCCGTCGTCCATCACGACGATGTGGCGGACGGTCTCGAGCTGGTCGACGAGCGGCCACAGCAGGGCCACGAGCGATCGGTCCACGAAGATGACCTCGTCCTCGGCGTGGTTCACGATGTAGACGAGCTGCTCCGGGAACAACCGGATGTTGAGCGTGTGGAGCACGCGCCCCGAGCAGGGGGCGGCGAAGTACAGCTCGAGGTGGCGGGCGGTGTTCCACGCGAACGTGGCCACGCGGCCGTCCTCCCTGATGCCGAGGTCGTCGAGCACGCCGCCGAGCCGGCGGGCCCGCTCGGCCCACGATCCGTAGGTGGTCCGCTCGAGGCCCGTGGCCGTGGCGGTGACGATCTCCTTGTCGAAGAAGAGCTGCTCCGCCCTCCCGAAGAAGTGCGGGAGTGTGAGGGGGACGTCCTGCATCAAGCCCTGCATGGCCGTCACTGTAGGAGATGCCAGACTCGGCAGCCGTGGCGTCCTCGACCTACCGGCCGAGCAGGCGGACCCTCGCCCTGCTCACGATCCCGATCGTCGCGCTGGTCGTCATGAACAACATCGGCACGGCGCTCACGACGGAGTGGGCCGAGCGGCATCCGCTCGCGCTGATCGCCCTGAACGCGCAGAACCGCACGCTCATCCTGACGACCAACCAGCTCGACGCCTGGAGCTACTACCTCGTCGGGTCGCTCCGCCTGCTCGCCGCGGACCCCTTCTTCTTCCTGATCGGCCACTGGTACGGCGACACCGCCATCACCTGGCTCGAGACCCGGACCAAGAACCTCGGCCCGCTCGTCCGGCAGTGGGAGGGCTTCTTCTCCAAGGCGGCGTACCCGCTCATCGTGATCGCCCCGAACAACCCGCTGTGCCTGCTGGCCGGTGCCTCGGGCATGAGCGTGACCGGGTTCCTCATCGCCAACGTGACCGGGACGTTCGCCCGGCTGTACCTGATCCGCCGCCTGGGCGAGACGTTCGAGGCCCCGCTCGACGACGTCCTCGCCTTCATCCGGGACTACCGGATGCCGCTCTTGGTGGCGTCGGTCGGCCTCGCCGTGCTCTTCATGGTCACCGAGCTGCGGGGCGGGACGGGCCTCGAGGAGCTCGAGGACCTGGCCGAGGAGGAAGAGGACGCGGACGAGGAGCCGCCGGGCGGCTAGGGGGCGGCCACGCCGACGAGCGGGCGGTGGAGCGTCCCGGCGGCGTCGAGGGTCCACGCGTCCGGGAAGGCCAAGCCCCGCCAGAAGCCGTCGCGGTCGAAGTCGGGGCCCAGCAGGGTCCCGAGGTGCACGGCGAGGGCCAAGCCGTGGGACACGACGACGACCGGACCGGGCCCGGCCGCCGCCCGCGCGTCCGCCACGGCGGCCG
>DATFFY010000287.1:0-2758 GCA_035249805.1 Acidimicrobiales bacterium
TACGGCGACGAGCTGGCCGACGTGCTCCGCGGGGCCCGGTGCCGGGTGCTGCACGAGCCTCCGCCCGGCCCGATGGCCGACGCGTACGCGGCGAGCGACGCGGTCGCGTTCCCGTCGACCTGGGAGGGGTTCGGCAACCCCCCGATCGAAGCGGCCATCCATCGACGGGCCGTCGCCGTGGGTCCCTACCCGGTCGCCCAGGAGCTTCGGGCGCTCGGGTTCCGGTGGTTCGACCCGCACGACCCGGCCACCCTCGACGCGTTCCTCCGGCACCCCGACCCGACGCTGCACGAGCACAACGCCGCGCTCGCCCGCGCCCGCTTCGGGCTGGACCGCCTCCGCGCCGACCTGACCGCCCTTCTCGCTGGGGCAGGCTGGGGGCCGTGAGCGACCCGGCCGACCCCGTCCGCGCCCGCCGTGCCCGCATCGCCCGTTGGGTCGAGCTCGGGCAGCGGCTCGGGTACGGGCTGTTCGGCCTGGCCGTGGTCGGGTTCGTGGTGGGGTTCGCGGTGGGCTTCGACGGCGCGTTCGTGGCGGTCGTGATCACCTGCCTCGTCGCCGGGTCCGTCGTGCTCGCGCCGTCGATCGTCCTCGGCTACGCGGTGAAGGCGGCCGAGCGCGAGGACCGCGACCGCGGGCTCTGACCGGCGCGGTTTGCCCCGCCGCGGGGCGGGTGGCACGCTCGCGACTCCGACACCCAGGGGGGAGCGCGCCATGGTCACCGCCGCAGTTCTGCACGCCGTCAGCGAGGACGTGAAGGTCCACGACGACATCGAGCAGGCGCCTCCGGGGCCGGGCGAGGTGAAGATCAAGGTGGTCGCCTCCGGCGTGTGCCACTCGGACCTGTCCGTCCAGAACGGCACCATCCCGCTGCCCCCGCCCCTGGTGCTCGGCCACGAAGGCGCGGGCATCGTCGAGGAGCTCGGCGAGGGCGTCACGAGCCTCGCCGTCGGCGACCACGTCGTCCTGTCCTTCGTCCCGTCGTGCGGCGACTGCTTCTACTGCAACCGCGACCAGTCGTACCTGTGCGAGAAGAGCGCGATGGCCGCGCTGGGCGGGATGATCGACGGCACCACCCGCCTGACCCTCGACGGCGAGCCGCTGCGCCAGATGGCGATGCTCGGCACCTTCGGCAACTACGCGATCGTCCCCGAGATCTCCGCGGTGAAGATCGACGACGACGTCGACCTGCGGTACGCGGCGCTCATCGGCTGCGGTGTGCTCACCGGCGTCGGCGCCGCGCTCAACACGGCCAGCATCCGCAAGGGTGACAGCGTCGTGGTCGTCGGCTGCGGTGGCGTCGGCCTCAACGTGATCCAGGGTGCCAAGATCGCCGGTGCCGACAGGATCATCGCCGTCGACATGTTCGAGTCGAAGCTGAAGATGGCCGAGCAGTTCGGCGCCACCGACCTCGTGAAGGCCGACGACGGCGATCCGGTCGCCGCGGTGATGGGCCTCACAGAGGGCCGCGGCGCGGACGTCGGCTTCGAGGTGATCGGCCTCGGCCCGACGATCGAGCAGACGATCAACATGGTGCGCAACGGCGGCGAGGCGATCCTCGTCGGCGTGCCCCGCATGGACGTCATGCTCGAGCTGAACGCCGCGTTCACGTTCCTCTACCTGGCCAAGACCGTGAAGGGCTGCTGGTACGGCTCGAGCAACGTCCGCACCGACGTGCCGAAGCTCGTGCAGCTCTACAAGGAGGGCAAGCTCAAGCTCGAGGAGCTCGTCTCCCGCGAGGTCGGCGTGGACGGCGTGAACGAGGCCTTCACCGCGATGCAGTCCGGCGAGGTCGCCCGCTCGTTGATCAGCCATTCACACGGGTAGGCGCTTCCAAGCGCAAGCGCCGCTACTTGGGGGCCTTGTAGCGGCGGCGGCGTGCCTGGGCGGCCAGCAGGGTCACGGCGCGACGGCGGGCCGGCCCGGGCCGGAACGGCTCCACGGGTCGGCGGGACGTGGCGGGAGGGGTCTGCTGGGGCGGCCGCACCCCCAGCGATTCGGCACTGCCGGGTCGGTCTCCTGCCCGGCGGACCGCACCTGTCGGACCGGTCGGCCGCCTACGCTCGTCGGGGATGGCCCCCCGACCACCCGCGTCCCGTCTGCCTGCCGCCCGGCGGCGCCGGCAGCTGCTCGAGGTCGCGCTGGCCGTCTTCGGGGAGCAGGGGTTCCACCAGACGTCGATGAACGACGTGGCCGAGGCGGCCGGGGTCACCAAGCCCGTCCTGTACCAGCACTTCCGGTCGAAAAGGGACCTCTACCGCGAAGTGCTCACCGACGTCGGCGGGCAGCTCCTCGACGCGATCACCAAGGCCACCACCGCCGCCCGGTCCCCCCACGAGCAGGTGGAGCTCGGGTTCACCGCGTACTTCCGGTTCGTGGCCGAGCACGAGGCCGCCTTCCGGGTGCTCTTCGGCGGTGGCACGCGCCGGGACGAGGAGTTCGCCGCGCAGGTCGCGTTGGTCGAGGGCGCCATCGCCGAGGCCATCGCCACCCTCATCGACGTCGAGGGCCTCTCGGCGGCCGAGCGACGCCAGCTCGCGCACGGGCTCGTCGGCCTGGCCGAGGGCACGAGCCGGCTGTGGGTGGCCGAGGGCGGCGAACAGCCGCCCGAGCAGGTCGCCTCGCTCGTGGCGGACCTCGCGTGGCGCGGGCTCCGCGGGGTCCGCGGCTCCTAGGCGCCGGTCCTCCGTCCAGGACCGAGGGGCGCCGAGAGGAGGGCCGCCTGGTGGCGGACCCCGACCCCGCCCCGCCCCGATCG
>DATFFY010000288.1:0-3423 GCA_035249805.1 Acidimicrobiales bacterium
CACGTCGAGCAGCGTGCGGCCGCCGAGTGCGACCGGGGAGCGGGCGACGAGCACCTCGGCCAGCGCGTCGTAGATGCGCCCGGGCCCCACCGCCCACGCGTCGGCCGACCGGCCGTAGGCCCCGGCGACCTCGCGGCTCCAGGCGCTCACAGGCGCTCGAGCCCGGCGACGGCGCGATCGCACCACCACGCCAGCTCGTCGCCGTCGCCCAGCGCCTTCTCCCACCCCATCTGCAGCAGCGCCCCGAGCAGGCACAGGTCGAGCTGCACGTCCCACCAGCCGCCGGTGTCGATCCCGTTCGCCTCGAAGGCCCGGCGGAGCGCGTCGATCGTGTCCTCCTTCGACTCGGGGAGGCGGGCACGGTTCAGCGAGAGGTGCCACGCGAGCTCGTAGAGCGGCGGGCCATCTCCCGGGTAGGTCCAGTCGAGGAGCACCGTCCGGCCCTCGGGGCGCATGCCGAGGTTGCCCAGCTTCCAGTCGCCGTGCAGGAACGTGGCGGGCGTGGCCGACAGCGCGGTGACGAGCGGGGTCGTGTCCGCCTGGAGCGCCGTCACCCCGTCGACCACCGCACGCGGCGCGCGGTCCGCGAACTCCCGCCAGCCCTTGTCCGCGATCTCCGGCACCGGATCCGGCCAACCCAGCTCCCGCTCCGCGGCCAGCCACGCCGGGTTGAACGCGGCGTACCGCGACTCGACGGGGACGCCCCAGTCGAGGCCGGCGCCTCCGTCCCAGAACGCGGCGCACAGCTGGGCGAGGTGGTCGAGCAGGAGCCGGTGGTGCTCGAGGCTGATCGGCTCGTCGCCCTCGGGGAACAGGTGCTCCCCCACGTCGTGGAGGAGGAGCGCCCCGCCCCATCCGTTGCGCCCGAGGCCGGCGGCCGCGCCCACGACCGCATGGTCGATGCAGGCCGGGATGGCGTCGAGGAGCCCGGAGGCCCACACCTCGACCGGCCGGCACCCCACGTCGCCGAAGCCCCGCATGGTCCAGTCGTGGTCCACGTGGACCTGCTTGAGGACGAACCGCTGGCCGTCGATCACCACTCGTTCCAGGAGCGCGCCGGACTTCCCGTCGGTCCCGCCGAGCGGCTCCCGGGACGTGACGCCCGCGAGCAGCTCGTCGACCGACCCGGCCGGCTCCCGGGGGACGAGGTCCATCGCGCGACAGCGTGCCAGAACGGCGGCGGAGGCGTCACCGACCGCCACTAGCGTCGCCCTCCGTGGGCATCGTCGACGAGGACATCGTGGCCGTGCGGGCCGCGACCGACGTCGTCGCGCTCATCACCCAGTACACCCAGCTCCGCAAGGTCGGGCAGCGCTGGGTGGGGCTGTGCCCCTTCCACGCGGAGAAGACCCCGTCGTTCAACGTGAACCAGGAGCTCGGCCTGTACCGCTGCTGGGGGTGCCAGGCCCGCGGGGACGCCATCACCTTCGTGCGCGAGGTCGAGCACCTCGACTTCGTCGCCGCCGTCGAGCTCCTCGCCGGCCGGGCCGGCGTCACCCTCCGGTACTCCGACCAGGGCGAGGGGGAGCACCGCAAGCGCCGGGCCCGCCTCGTGGCGGCCGTGGAGCAGGCCGTCGACTGGTACCACGAGCGCCTCCTGTCGGCGCCGGACGCGGCCACCGCCCGCGGGTACCTCCGCGAGCGAGGGCTGACCGGTGAGGACGTGCGGGCCTTCAGGGTCGGCTGGGCGCCGGAGGGCTGGGACACCATGGTGAAGGCCCTGCGCTTGCCCGAGGACATCGCGCGGGACACCGGGCTGGTGCGGCTCAACCGCAACGGCCGGGCGACCGATGCCTTCCGTGGGCGGATCCTCTTCCCCATCTTCGACGCCAACGGCGACGCCGTCGGCTTCGGGGCCCGCGTCATGCCGGGCGGGGACGGCCCCAAGTACCTGAACACCCCGGAGACGTCGCTGTACCAGAAGTCGAAGCTCCTCTACGCCCTCAACTGGTCGAAGGCCCGGATCGTGAACGACGACCGGGCCATCGTGTGCGAGGGGTACACGGACGTCATCGGCTTCGCGCGCGCCGGCCTCCCCGCGGCCGTCGCCACCTGCGGCACGGCGCTCACCGAGGAGCACGTGCGGCTCCTCCGCCGATACGCCCACCGCCTCGTGCTCGCCTTCGACGCCGACGCGGCCGGCCAGGCCGCGGCCGAGCGCTTCTACCAGTGGGAGCGCGAGCACGAGATCGAGGTCGCCGTCGCCGACCTGCCGGCGGGCGTGGACCCGGCCGACCTGGCCACCGCCGACCCGGAGCGGCTCGTGGCCGCGATCGACGAGGCCGTGCCGTTCCTCAAGTTCCGCGTCGACCGCGTGCTCGGGGCCGCCCGCCTCGACACGGCAGAGGGGCGGGCGAAGGCCGCGGAAGCCGCGCTCGCGGTCATCCGGGAGCACCCCAGCGAGCTCGTGCGCGACCAGTACCTCATGGAGGTGGCCGGTCGCTGCCGGGTCGAGCCCGAGCAGCTCCGCACGATGCTGCGCGACGGCCCCCGAGCGCCGGTCGAGCGGCGGACGGACGGTCGCGGCGACGCCGGCCCCACCGGTCAGGGCCGGCGGGTCGAGCGGGAGAGCCCCGAGCTCGAGGTCCTGCGCCACGTCGTGCACGACTGGAGCGGCGTGGAGCACTGGATCCGGTACGAGGAGCTCTTCGAGGACGACGTGCACGCGCTGGCCTTCCGCGCCCTCATGGCGCACCCGACCGTGCCCGAGGCCATCGAAGGTGCCGACCCCGCCGTCGCGGACCTGCTCGCTCGGCTGGCCGCCGAGGAGGTCGACTCCAAGCCGTTCGAGGATGCCGTCGTCAGGTTGCTCACGGAGCGGGTGCGGCACGAGGTCCAGGGCCTCGCCCTGCGGGTCAACGCCGAGCCCGCCTTGCAGCCGGAGATCTATTGGCTCACGCAGCGCATGCACGAGCTGCAGGACCCCGCGACCGCGGCTGAGGCCGCCGAGCAGTTGGTAGCCTGGCTTGGATCCACGGGCGAGGGAGGGGAATGACCGAGGCCGCGTCGGCTCGCACGCCATGGGGGGTCTCCGAGCGGGACCTGCATGTGCTCGTGCTGCGCGGGCGGCGCACGGGTGTCCTGACGATGGACGACGTCGTCCTCGTGCTCCAGACCGTCGAGCTGACCGCGGAGGTCATCGAGGGCGTGCGCACGCACCTGCTGGAGGCCGGCGTCGTGCTCGACGAGAGCCTCCCCCCCGTCGACCTGCCCGACGACGAGCTCGTCGCCTTCGAACCCGAGCCCGAGCCGGGCCATCGGCCACCGCCGTCCGTCGAGGCCGAGCTGCACGAGGCCGCCGACGAGCATGGCCGCCTTGCCCAGCCGTGGCAGCGCGCCCACCACGTGCCCCAGGGAGTCGAACCAGTGGGGCCGGTTGCCGAGGTAGGCCTGCCCGGCGGCGTGGATGCAGGCCACCAGGGC
>DATFFY010000289.1:0-2964 GCA_035249805.1 Acidimicrobiales bacterium
GTCGGGGCCGCTGAAGCTCACGAACGTCGACAAGACAGCCGGCTACCTGCGCGGGTTCCGCGACCTCGGCGTCGACCAGGTGCAGGTGTCCTTCCGGAGCGGTTCGGCCGCGGAGCTCTGCGACGAGATCGCGCGGTTCGCGGCCGAGGTCGCTCCGCTGGTCCACGAGTAGGGGAGTGGAGATGGCAGCAGGGCTGCTCGAAGGCAAGGTCGCCATCGTCTCCGGCATCGGGCCGGGCATGGGCCGCGACATCTCGTTGCTCTTCGCCGAGCACGGCGCCGACCTCGTGCTCGGCGCCCGCGGGGTCGAGAAGTGCGAGGCGGTGGCCGAGGAGGTGCGGGCCCTGGGGCGCAAGGCCGAGCCGGTGACCCTCGACGTCACCGACCGAGCCAGCTGCGAGGCCGCCGTCGAGACCGCGGTCCGATCCTTCGGTGGCGTCGACGTGCTCGTGAACAACGCCTTCCAGGACGGCAACCGGAAGAGCTTCGAGGCGTCGCTGGCCAAGGACCCGGACCTCGGGTCGTGGCGGGCGACGATGGACGTGAACCTCTGGGGCACCCTCGCGATGACCGCCGCGACGGTGCCCGCGATGAAGGCGCGCGGCGGGGGCCACATCGTGATGGTCAACTCGATGTCGGCCAAGCGCATCGAACCGAACTTCGGGGCCTACGCCGCGTCGAAGGCGGCGCTCGAGACGGCCAGCAAGTCCCTGGCCGTCGAGCTCGGCGAGTTCGGCATCCGGGTGAACAGCATCCACCCCGGCTACATCTGGAGCGAGAAGGTCGAGTGGTACCTCGGCTACCTCGGCGAGAAGGAGGGGATCACCGGCGAGGAGAAGTACGCGCAGCTCGCGGGCGAGACCTGCCTCAAGTACCTGCCCCACTCCAGCGAGATCGCCGGCTCGGTCCTGTTCTTCGCCTCCGATCTCTCCAAGCCGGTGACCGGGCAGAGCCTGGGCGTGAACTGCGGGCACTGGATCGCATGATCAAGCTGATGGTGCTCGTGAAGCGCAACCCCGCGCTGTCGGTCGAGGAGTTCCACGCCGAGTGGCGGGCCCACGGACGGATGATCGCGGACGAGCCGGTGTTCTCGCGCTACGTGCGACGCTACGAGCAGCACCACCGCGTGCCGCCCGACTACGGCTCCCCGCTGTACCGGGGCGAGGAGTTCGACGGCATGGCCGTGCAGTGGTTCGACTCGTTCAAGGACTTCATGGCCATGCTCCAGACGCCGGAGTACGCGGCGAAGATGCAGCCCGACGAGGACCGCATCCTCGACCTGCCGAAGATGGTCGTGCTCATCACGGAGGAAGCCGAGGTCTTCATCGGTGGCTGACCTCGCGGGGAGCGTCGCGCTGGTCACGGGCGGCGCGTCCGGCATCGGCGCGGCCACGGTCGAGCTGCTCCGCGGCCAGGGCGCGACCGTGGTGGCCGCCGATCTGCAGGCGCGCGAGGGCGTCACCGCGTGCGACGTCACCGACGAGGAGGCGGTGGACGGGCTGGTGGAGCGCATCGTCGCCGAGCACGGCCGGCTCCACCTCGCCGCCAACGTGGCCGGCACCTCGGGGGTGTACGGCGAGGTCGCCGACCAGGCCACCGCGGCGTGGCGGCACACGCTGACCGTGAACCTCGATGCCGTCTTCTTCTGCCTCCGCGCCGAGGTGCGGGCCATGCGGGAGGGCGGCGGTGGCTCGATCGTGAACGTGGCATCGGCAGCGGGTCGCATGGGGGTGCCGGGCATGGCCGACTACTCGGCGTCGAAGCACGGCGTCATCGGCCTCACGAAGTCGGTCGCGATGGAGGAGGCACGGCGGGGGATCCGCGTCAACGCGGTGCTGCCGGGCAGCATCCGCACGCCGATGCTCCGAGGGTTCGTGGGCGGCGACGAGGAGCTGCTCGAGCGGATGGGCCGCCACTCGCCGATGGGACGCCTGGGCGAGCCCGACGAGGTGGCCGAGGCCATCGTCTGGCTCTTGAGCGACGCCGCCCGCTTCGTGACCGGCGAGTGCCTCGCCGCCGACGGCGGCGTCGCCGCCAGCTGACCCTGACAGTCGCTGTCAGCGGTCGCTGCTTGACTGCAGGGCATGGCCGACGGACTGCTCGAAGGGGAGGACGGCCGGATCCGCTGCTGGTGGCCCGGAGCGGACCCGGACTACCTGCGGTACCACGACGAGGACTGGGGCACGCCGATGCACGGCGACCGCGCCCTCTTCGAGCTGCTGTGCCTCGAGGGCTTCCAGGCCGGCCTGTCGTGGATCACCATCCTGCGGAAGCGCCCGGCCTTCCGAGCGGCCTTCGACGGCTTCGATCCCGAGGTCGTCGCGGCCTACGGCGACGACGACGTCGCCCGCCTGATGGCGGATGCGGGCATCGTGCGGAACCGGGCCAAGGTCGAGGCCACCATCGGCAACGCCCGCGCCCTGCTCGAGCTCCACGACGGCGGCGGGTCGCTCGACGAGCTCGTGTGGACCGAGGGCGCCCACGCAGCGCGGCCCCGGCCCACCCGGATCGGCGACATCCCGGCCCAGACCCCCGAGGCCGTCGCCCTGTCGAAGCGGCTCAAGGCGCTCGGCTTCAAGTTCGTCGGTCCCACGATCGTCTACGCCTTCCTCCAGTCCGCCGGCATCGTCGACGACCACCTCGTCGGATGCTTCCGAGCCGATGCCCAGCGAGCGCATCGCTGACCGGTTCCGCAAGATCTGCCTCGCGCTCCCGGAGGTCTCATCCGAGGTTAGGGGCTTGGGGGCGGCAAATCGGTCCGTTGGTGCCCCGAACCTCGTGACACCGCTGCTGACGACGTACCGCGGCGGTCGGTCGCCGCCTCGTTGCCGGGGTTGCTGTTCGATCAGATGCGGGCGGCGACCTCGGCCGCCGCGGCGAGGGCGGCGGCGAGTCCCACGGTGCCCGAGGCGTCGCCGATGACGTGCACGTCGAGGCCGTCGAGCTCGGGCGCGGCGGTGACCG
>DATFFY010000290.1:0-4498 GCA_035249805.1 Acidimicrobiales bacterium
CCCGGCTCGACCCGCTTCTCGACGTAGCCGACCGCGCCGCGTGCGAGGGCGACAGCGCCGAGCCGGCGCCGCGGGAAGTTCGACAGCACCACCACGCGCGCGCCCGGGGCCGCGTCGAGGAGGTCCGGCAGGACCTCCAGCCCGGTGCGCCCGGGCATCTCGATGTCGAGGAGGATCAGCTCCGGTGCGTGCTCGGTCGCGGCGGCGAGGCCGCTGTCCGCGTCGCTCGCCTCGATCACCGGACCGATGCCGGCCCGCTCGAGCAGCGCGCGCACCAGGCGGCGCTGGTCCGCGTCGTCGTCGACGAGGAGCGTGCGCAGCTGCGCCACGGTCAGCCGGCCGCGTCGCTGCGCTCGGCGTGCAACGGCAGGGTGAACCGGAACGTCGACCCCTCGCCGGGCTCGGACGCCACGTCGATCTGTCCACCCTGGGCTTCCACGAGCGAGCGGGCGATGAACAGGCCCAGCCCGCTCCCCGGGGTGTCCGCGGCCTCCGGCAGTCGGGTGAAGCGGCCGAAGATCGCGTCCTGCTGGTCGGGGGCGATGCCCTTCCCCTGGTCGGCCACCGACACCGCCACCTGGTCGCCGTCCCGACCGACCGTCACCGTCACCGGCGCCCCCGGCGGGGAGAACTTGACGGCGTTGGAGATCAGGTTCGACACGATCTGCCAGGTCCGCCGCTCGTCGCCGACCGCCCACACGCCCGGCTCGATCGACGTGGTGATCCTCGCGTCGGCGCGCTCCGTGCGAGCGTCGGCCACGACCGCGCCCACGATGGCGCCGACGTCGATCGGCCCTGCGAGCACCTCGAGGTGGCCGGCTTCGATGCTCACGAGATCGAACACGTCGTCGACGAGGGCGGCCAGCGTCTGGGTCCGCTCCGCGACCCGCGCGATCATCTCCCGCTTCTCGCCGTCGCTCGAGGACTGCCAGTCCTCCAGGAGCAGGTGGAGCAGGGCCTGGACCACCCCGACGGGGGATCGCAGGTCGTGGGCCACGGTCGAGACGAGATCGCTCCGCATCCGGTCCAGCTCGCGGACCTGCTGCGCCGCGGCGCGCTCGCGCTCGAGGACGCCGCGGAGCGCGTCCTCGCTGCGCTTGCGGTCGGTGAGGTCCCGCGTGACCTTGGCGAAGCCCCGGAGGGCACCGTCCTTGCCGATCAGCGCGGTGATCACGACGCTGGCCCAGAACCGGGTTCCGTCCTTCCGCACGCGCCAGCCCTCGCTCGACCACGAGCCCTGGGTGCGGGCGTGCTCGAGGCCGGCGGTGGGGACCCCCGCCCGGCGGTCCTCCTCCGTGTAGAAGGTGTGCAACGGCCGGCCCACGATCTCGTCGGGGCGGTACCCCTTGAGCCGCTCGGCGCCGAGGTTCCAGCTGGCGACCCGGCCCTCCGGGTCGAGGAGGAAGATCGCGTAGTCCGCCACGCTGCTGACGAGCAGCCGGAACCGCTCCTCGCTGTCGCGCAGCGCGTCCTCTCCCCGCTTGCGCTCGGTGAGGTCGCGCGTGACCTTCCCGAAGCCGAGGAGCTCCCCGTCGTCGCCCCGCAGCGCGGTGATCACGACGTTGGCCCAGAACAAGCCGCCGTCCTTGCGGACCCGCCAGCCCTCCTCCTCGTAGTGGCCGTCGGCCATCGCGATGGTCAGTGCGCGGTCGGGGGCGCCATCGTCGATCTCCTCCTGCGGGTAGAAGATCGAGACGTGGCGGCCGAGGATCTCCTCGGCCTCGTAGCCCTTCACCCGCCTCGCGCCCTCGTTCCACGTGGCCACGTTCCCGTCGGCGTCGAGCGCGTAGATGGCGTAGTCGGTGACGTTCGCGACGAGCAGATCGACGAGGTTGGCGTCGTCGTGGCGCGCCCCGGCGCGAGGCGTACGCCCAGCTCCGTCGAGGTGTCCCATTCGGCGTCTCCCATGCCCCGCCGGCGACGAGGGTAGACCGGGGGTGGACTCGAGGGCCCAACCTGGGTAGAGCTTCCGCATCGAAAGCTTCCGCCTGCACCTGGACAACCCCACGGTCCTCCGCCTGGAGGGCGACCTCGACCTGCTCTCGGCCGAGGAGCTGGCCAAGGTGCTGCTGCCCATGTGCGAAGCGCCGGGGGCCGACGTGACGGTCCACCTGCGGGACGTCGGCTTCATCGACTCGACCGGGATCGCCCTGCTCCTCCGAGCGCACCGCCGGGCCGTCACCGCAGAGGGCACGCTGCGGATCGTCGAGCCGACCGGTCAGGTCGAGCGGGTCCTCGCCGCGACCGGCGCGGACGAGATCCTGCAGATCGTCCCGGCCAGCCCCACCGAGGCATGATCTGACCCCCGGCGGTCCCGGCACACCCGCCTCAACAAAACCGGAGGGCACGTGGGAGCAGTCGTCGAGGGCGCGCCCGAGCGCGCCGCCCCCCTGATCGGCCCGGCCACGCGGGTCGCGGTCGCCGCGGTCGGCGCCTACGTGGGCGCCCAGGTGATCGCCGACGTGACGAGCCTGAAGATCGGTGACGTCGCGGGCCGTGCGGTCGACATGGGCACCTTCGTCTACCCGATCACGTTCACGCTGCGCGACGTCGTGCACAAGGCGCTCGGGAAGCGGGCGGCACGGACGCTGATCGTCACCGCGGCCGCGGTGAACCTCTTCATGGCCTTCTACCTGCAGTGGGCGGCACGGGCGCCGAGCGACGCTTCGTACCCGCTCGGCGCGGAGTTCGAGGCCGTGCTGGCCCCGCTGTGGCGCATCACGATCGCGTCGATCCTGGCCGAGGTCGTGAGCGAGCTCGTCGACACCGAGGTGTACGAGTGGTTCGTCCGCAAGGTGACGACCCGCCACCAGTGGGCGCGGGTGCTGGTCAGCAACGCCGTCAGCGTGCCGCTCGACAACGTGATCTTCGCCGTCGCCGCGTTCGGGTCGCTGCCGCTGCTCCGCGACCACGCGCTCACGCTCCCCTGGGACGCGGTGTGGGAGATCTTCTGGGTGAACCTGACGGTGAAGGCGATCGTGAGCGGGGCGAGCGTGCCGCTGATCTACCTCTCGCCGACCCCGCACGTCGACGTCGCGAGCACGTCGAGACGCCGAAGGTCGTCGGCCACGGCCTCCCGCACCTCGGGCGACGGGTCCACCACCCGCTCGTAGGGGAGCGCGGGCGAGCCGCCCAGCAGCGCGGCCTGGGCGATGCACCGCGCCCTCTCGGGCCCCTCGTGCGCGTGCGCGGCGATGTACGTGCCCCACAGGTACGGCACCACCAGGGCCTCGTCCGAGCGGTCCCGGAGCTCGAGGTCGACCTCCGGTCCGGGGTCGCAGGCGTCGATCGCCGGGTGGCCTTCTACGTCGAGCCGCCGGGCCTCCCCGCCGGGCAGGGCGGCCACCCAGGCGTCGATCGCCTCGCCCATCTGCGCCTCCTCGGCCTCGCTGTCCCCCCGGAACACCGCACGGACGCAGACCCTGCCGTCCTCCTCGACGATGGCGTACTCGTCGCCGTCCCAGCCGATCGCGGCCTGCAGGGCGTCGAAGGGATCGATCCGCTCGGCCAGCACGAGGAACCAGCGGGTGATCCCGAACGGACCCGTCTCCTCCGCGTCGTCCGCGTCGATGCCGGTGTCGACCGCCGCCTCGCTCTCGTCGGCCAGGTAGCTGGCGGGGTCGAAGAGGTGCTCCTCCGTCGTGGGGGGCTCCCGGAAGGCATGGTCCACGTCCCGGTTGCCGCCGGCGTTGGCGAGCATCGAGACGAACGTGGGGCCCAGCGCGTACGGCACGCCGAAGGTGGCCTGGATGAAGGCGGGGACGCCGGCGTTGCCCTGCTCGCTGCGCTCGATCTCGGCGTCGTACTCCTCGAAGTAGGTGTCCTGCTCCGCGTCGGAGAGCGCCTCGGCGACGTACAGCTCCTCGATCCGGGTGGCGTCGCCCTCGACCAGGCCGAGTGCGGCGTTGGCGGCCCCGGGCTCCACGTCGTCGCCGTACAGCAGGCCGTCCAGGTCGAAGTGCTGGTCCTGCAGGGCGTGGGTCAGCTCGTGCACGAGCGTGACCTCGAGGCCCACGGTCATCTGCGTGCCCCGGACGCGGATCGTCTCGTCCTCGGGCCGGTAGAACGCGAGCGTGCTGGCGTCGACCGTCTGGTCGAGCACCTCGCCGAGGTCGAGGTCGCCCGACACGACGCCGAGCGCCCGGAGGCGGGCCACCTGCCCCTCGAGCTCCTCGGCCACCTCCGCCGCGCTCTCCGGCGTGGGCAGCTCCCCGCCCGTGACCTCGCGGTACTCGTCCGCCGAGAGGAACTGCACCTCCACCGGGTGCTCGAAGGACAGGCCGCGGGCCGCCTCCACGTAGTCGGCCAGCTGGCGCACACGGGGGTCCCACCGGTCGGGGTGGTCGGCGCCGGGCTCGATGCCGCGCACGGCGGCGGTGAGGACGCCCGCGACGAGCACGAGGGCGATCGCCGCGGCGAGGACCCGCAGCGATGCCGACACGAGCTGGGGGCTCCTACGTGAGGGGCGCGAGGACGACGACGTCCTCGGGCTCGAGCT
>DATFFY010000291.1:0-6596 GCA_035249805.1 Acidimicrobiales bacterium
GTCGTCGGGCTGATCATCGGGGCCTTCGCGACGATCCAGTGGTACGGCACCAGCACGTACTTCGTCGGGTTCCAGGACGACGAGGTCGTGATCTTCAAGGGGCGCCCGGGCGGCCTGCTGTGGATCGACCCGTCGCTCGAGGAGGAGACGGGCATCGACCGCGACGAGGTGCCCGAGACCTTCCTCGACGACATCGAGGCCGGGAAGGAGCAGTCGTCGCTGGCGCGCGCCGACCGCTACGTCTCGAACCTCGACCGGGCGATCGAGGAGGAGCGGCGGGCACGGGCGGCCACCACCACCACGACCTCGACCACCCTCCCGCCGGCGCCGACGCCGACGGTCGCTCCGTAGCCCGTGCGCGTCGTCCGCCGGAACACCGAGCTCGGGCTCATCCTGCTCGGCACCCTCGTCACGGTCGGCGCCTACCTCCTGGCCAGCCTCGCCGACGAGGCCCGCATCCCCGCCAACGTCGTTCCCTTCCTCGGGGTCGTGCTCGGGCTGCAGCTCGCCGCCCACGTCGCCATCCGCCGGTTCGCGCCCGACGCCGACGGCACGCTCATCCCGATCGCCGGCCTCCTCAACGGGCTCGGCTACGTGTTCATCGTGCGCCTCGACGAGGCCAGCGGCGACCCGCAGGGGCTGGCCGGCCTGCAGTCGGCCTGGGCGGCGCTCGGCATCACCGCCTTCGTGGCCACGCTCGTCCTCGTCCGGCGCGTGCGCGACCTCGAGCGCTACCGGTGGACGATCGGCGTCACGGGCCTCGCGTTGCTGCTCCTCCCGCTCGTGCCCGGGGTCGGACGGACCATCAACGGGGCGAAGATCTGGATCGGCATCGGCCCGATCAGCTTCCAGCCCGGCGAGTTCGCCAAGATCCTCCTCGCGCTGTTCTTCGCGTCGTACCTCGTGGAGAAGCGCGAGCTGCTCGCGGTGAGCAGCTTCCGCGTGGGCCCCGTGTCGCTCCCCGACCCGAAGCACCTCGGCCCGGTGCTCCTCGCCTGGGGCGTGTCGCTCCTCGTGATGTTCTGGGAGCGCGACCTCGGCAGCTCGCTGCTCTTCTTCGCCCTCTTCGTCGCCCTCCTGTGGGTCTCGACCGAGCGGGCCAGCTACCTCGTCGTCGGCCTGGTCCTCTTCGGCGCGGGCGCGGTGTTCGCCCACAGCCAGTTCACCCACGTACAGGAGCGCGTCGACATCTGGCTCGACCCGTGGCAGGACCCGAAGGACGACGGCTTCCAGATCGTCGAGTCCGCCTTCGCCTTCTCGGCCGGCGGCGTCACCGGCACCGGCCTGAACCTCGGCTCCCCCACCCGCATCCCGTACGCGGAGACCGACTTCATCTTCGCCGCCATCGGGGAGGAGCTCGGGCTCGTCGGTGCCACCGGGGTGCTCGTCGCCTTCCTGCTGATCATCGGGGCCGGGCTGCGCATCGCGCTGCGCACGACGGTGCCCTTCGAGCGATTGCTGGCGACGGGGCTCACCGTGCTGCTCGGCGTGCAGTCGTTCATCATCATCGCCGGGGTGACGCGCGTCCTGCCGCTGACCGGCGTCACGTTGCCGTTCGTGTCCTACGGCGGTTCGTCGCTGGTCGCGAACTACATCCTGCTCGCGCTCCTTCTACGCATCTCCGACGACACCGTCCACCGCGAGGAGGTGACCGTCCGGTGACGCGGCAGATCCGGCTCCTCGGCATCGGCCTGATGGTCTGCTTCGCCGTGCTGTTCGTGCAGCTCAACCGGCTGACCGTCCTCGACGCCGGCCGGCTGAACGACAACCCGAACAACACCCGCGAGATCCTCCGCGACTTCAACCAGCCCCGCGGCACGATCAGCACCGCCGACGGGGTGGTGATCGCCCGCTCGGTGCCCGCCCCCGAGGAGGACCCGTTCGAGCTCCAGCGCGAGTACCCCGAGGGACCGCTCTTCGGGCACCTCACCGGGTTCTTCAGCTTCGTGCTCGGCAGCACCGGCGTGGAGAAGACCTACAACGACGAGCTCGCCGGGCGCACCCTCGACCTGAGCCTGCAGGACCTCGGCGACCTCTTCGTCGACAACGAGCAGGTCGGCAACGTCACCGTGTCGGTGCGGGCCGACCTGCAGCGCATCGCGGCAGAGGCGCTCGGGACGCGGCGGGGCTCGGTCGTCGCCCTCGACCCGCGGACCGGGGCCATCCTCGCGATGTACTCCAACCCCACCTACGACCCGAACGTCCTCGCCAACCACGACACGGCGGCCGCCACCCAGGCCCAGCAGGCGCTCGACGCGCAGCCCGACAAGCCCCGGCTGGCCCGCACGTACCAGGAGCGCTTCTTCCCCGGCTCGACGTTCAAGGTCGTGACGGCCACGGCCGGCCTCGTCTCGGGCAAGGTCACGCCGGACGACCCGACGTACCCGACGCAGACCTCGTACACGCCGCCGCTCACCAACCGCCCGATCCGCAACTTCGACGGGGACTCTTGCGGCGGCGCGCTCTTCACGATCCTCCGCGTGTCCTGCAACACCGCGTTCGCCCAGATGGGCGTGGAGGTCGGCGCCGAGCCGATGGTCGACGCCGCCGAGGCCTACGGGTTCAACGCCGACGTGCCGATCGACCTCACCGCACCGACCCGGTCCGTGTTCCCGACCGACTTCGAGCGGAACCTGCCCGCCCTCGCCCAGTCGGCCATCGGCCAGAACGACGTGGCCGCCACGCCCCTGCAGATGGCCCTCGTCGCCGCGGCCGTGGCCAACGGGGGCGAGGTCATGACGCCCCACGTGCTCCAGGACGTCCGGGACACCGATCAGAACGTGGTCGACGAGTACGACGAGGAGGTGTGGCGCACCGCCATGGACCCCGGCACCGCGGAGACCCTGCGCAACGCCATGCTCGGCGTCGTCGAGTCGGGCACCGCCACGCGGCTGAAGGTCCCGGGCTTCGAGGTGGGCGGCAAGACCGGCACCGCGCAGCTCGGCACCGACCCGCCGCGGTCGCACGCGTGGATCATCGGCTTCGGCGGTCGGGCCGGCGAAGCACCCAGCGTGGTCGTCGCGACGATCGTCGAGGGCGCTCCCGAGGTGAGCAACCAGACCGGTGGTCGGGTGGCCGCGCCGATCGCCCAAGCGGTCCTCCAGGCCGCGCTGGAGCTGCCGTGACGGGGCCTTGGGGCGATCCGGGCGCGCCAAGGCGCCCTCTGTAGGCTGCGGGCCGCTATGTCGAACGAGCCCACCGTCTTCAACGGGCGCTACGAGCTCCACCGGCGCATCGGCCGCGGCGGCATGGCCGAGGTCTCCCTCGCGCGCGACCAGCTCCTCGACCGGCCGGTCGCCATCAAGGTCCTCTTCCCCGAGTTCGCGACGGACCCCGCGTTCGTCGAGCGGTTCCGCCGCGAGGCCACCGCCGCGGCCAACCTCAACCACCCGAACGTCGTGGGCGTCTACGACTGGGGCGAGGCCGAGGGCACGTACTTCATCGTGATGGAGTACGTCGACGGGCGGTCGCTGTCGCAGATCCTCCGCGCCGAGGGCCCGCTGCACCCGGATCGCGTGGCCGACGTCGGCGCCGACGTCGCCTCCGCCCTCGGGTTCGCCCACCGCAACGGCGTGGTCCACCGCGACGTGAAGCCGGGCAACGTGCTCGTCGACCAGGGCGGTCTCGTGAAGGTCGCCGACTTCGGCATCGCCCGGGCCATCACCGCCTCCACCGACGAGAACCTCACCCAGGTCGGCACGGTGATGGGGACGGCCACCTACTTCTCGCCGGAGCAGGCCCGGGGCGACGCCGTCGACCCCCGGTCGGACATCTACTCCCTCGGCTGCGTGCTCTACGAGCTCGTGGTCGGCCGCCCGCCGTTCACCGGCGAGTCGCCCGTGGCCATCGCGTACAAGCAGGTCCACGAGGCGCCGGTCCCGCCCCGCCAGGTGAACTCGGCGGTGCCGCCCGCGCTCGAGGCGATCATCCTCAAGTGCCTGGCCAAGAACCCGGCGAACCGGTACCCCTCGGCCGAGGACCTGCGGGCCGACCTCCGCCGCTTCCGCGAGGGCAGCCGCATCCTGGCCGAGCCGGTGATGGCGCCCCCGACCCGGGACCCCGCGGCCACCGGCGTGCTGGCCGCCACCACCGCGGTCGCGGCCGCGCCCCGCACCCGGGCCGGGATGCCGGCCTACGTCGAGCAGGACTGGGAGGACGAGCCCCGTCGGAACAGCGGCACGTTCCTCGCCGTGCTCGTGATCCTGCTGCTGCTGCTGGCCGGCATGCTCTTCCTCCTCGCCCGCACCCTCGGCCTCGGCGACGACGACGACGGCGTGGCCCAGAGGGAGGTGCCCAGGGTCATCGGCGAGCCCGTCGACGACGCGCGGCAGACGCTCGAGGCCCTCGGCTTCGTGGTCGACGAGCTGCCCGAGCCGAACGACGAGTTCGAGGAGGGCGAGGTCTTCGCCCAGAGCCCCGAGGGGGGCACGCAGGTCGACGAGGGCAGCACGGTGACGCTCCGCGTGAGCGCGGGCGGCGAGCTGGCGACCGTGCCGGGGGTGATCGGCAAGCAGCTCGAGGAGGCCCAGGCCGAGATCGAGGCGGCCGGGTTCAGGGTGCGGGTCGAGTCGCGCGAGGACGACGACGCCGAGGAGAACGAGGTCGTCGACCAGGACCCGGCCCCGCAGACCGAGGCGACGACCAACTCCGAGGTCACGCTGTTCGTCAACACCGGGCCGGGACAGGTCGAGATCCGCGACGTGCGGGGCCGCACCGAGGCCGACGCCACCAGCCTCTTGGAGGACGACGGCTTCGTGGTCACCGTGACCGAGGAGGCGAGCGCCGACATCGCCGACGGGCGGGTCATCCGCACCGACCCGCCGGCCGGGGCGAGCCGCCCCGAGGGCGCGACGATCACCCTCGTGGTGTCGAGCGGGCCGCAACAGCAGAACAAGCCCGTGCCGGGCGTGGTCGGGCTGAGCGAGGCCAACGCCACCCAGGTGCTCGAGAGCAACGGGTTCGTGGTCGACATCCAGGAGCAGGAGGTCATCGCGCCCACCGACGACGGGCGGGTGGTGAGCCAGAGCCCGGGCCCCGGGTCGAGCCGCCCCGAGGGCAGCACGGTGACGATCACGGTCGGGCGACTGGTCGCCCCCGACGACGACGGCGGCGAGTAGCCCCGCCGACCCGCCTCAGACGGTCGCGCCGGCCGCGGCCAGGAAGTTGCGGAGCAGGTCGTGGCCGCCCGCGGTCAGGATCGACTCCGGGTGGAACTGCACGCCCTCGACCGCGAGCTCGCGGTGGCGCAGCCCCATGACCATCCCGTCGTCGGTCTCCGCGGTGATCTCGAGGCAGTCCGGCACCGAGGCCCGATCGACGACGAGGCTGTGGTACCGGGTGGCCTCGAGCGGCTCGGGCAGCCCGGCGAACACGCCGACGCCCTGGTGCCGGATGAGCGAGGTCTTCCCGTGCATGACCTGGGGCGCCCGCACGACGGTGCCGCCGTAGACCTGGCCGATGCACTGGTAGCCCAGGCACACGCCGAGGATCGGCACCACGCCGCCCAGCGCGCGGATCACGTCGTTCGACACCCCTGCGTCGTCGGGCGTGCCCGGCCCGGGCGAGATGAGCACCGCGTCGGGCTCGAGGGCGGTGATCTCGTCGACCGTGAGGTCGTCGTGCCGGTGCACGAGCGGCTCCGCGCCGAGCTCCCCGAGGTACTGGACGAGGTTGTAGACGAAGCTGTCGTAGTTGTCGATCACCAGCACCCGCGTGGCCACGGCGACGACGCTATCCAGGGTCAGCGACCCTCGACGACCTCGATCGGGACGCCGAGGACGGCCTCGAGCAGGTCCTTGCGGGCACCGGCCGCGTAGAGCTCGAGGCCGATGTCCTGGCCCGGCGCGGGGATCGCCATGACGACGACCTTCTTCTTCTCGTCGCTGGTCTCGACCTCGGCCACCCGGCCGGCGTGGTTGCGGTCGAGCCCGATGGCCACGCGGAGCAGCCCGGCCAGGCAGCGGACGAGGTGCTGGTCCTCCTCGTCGAGGGCCGCGAACTCGGGGTGGCGGGCCTTGGGCTCGGACTTGCGGTGGTACCGGGCGACCAGCGCGATGCGCTCGACCTCGTGGTCGGTGAACCCGGCCAGCCGGTCGGTGCCGCGGATCACGTAGTAGCTGTGCTTGTGGTGCTGCGAGTGGGACAGGAACATCCCGACGTTGCAGAGGAGAGCGGACGCCTCGAGGATCTCGCGGGCGTCGTCGCCGAGGCCGTGGCGCTTGGCCGTGGCGTCGAAGAGCTCGAGGGCGAGCCGCGCCACCTGGGCCGAGTGCGTGGGGTCGTCGTCCATGAGCTGGGCGAGGTCGAGCACGCTGCGCCGCCGCAGGTCGGACAGGTGGTGGAGCGACCCGCCGTGGCGCCGCCGCCAGGTGTCGAGGAGCACGCCCTCGCGGAGGGCGAAGTCGGACACCTGCAGCTCCTGGACGTCGAGCTCGTGCAGGACCTGCTCGAGGATGAGGGCGCCCTCGACGATGATGTCGGCCCGCCCCGAGTCGAGGCCCGGGAGCCTCGCCCGCGCCTCCTGGTCCGGGGCCTTCACCAGCGCCTTCACGACGCCGTCGAGCTCGTCCCGCCGGAGGGTGCGGCTGCCGGCGGCC
>DATFFY010000292.1:0-7847 GCA_035249805.1 Acidimicrobiales bacterium
AGGCCGATCTGCCGCGGCGTGAACCCCTTGTTGACGATCTTGCGGTAGGCCGTGTGCTCCGGCGGGTCGATGGTGAGCAGGTGCTTGGCCGCGTCGGTCACCTCGCTGCGGTCGGCCCCCGGGGCGATGTTGGCCATGGTCCGGTCGAACACCTGCTGGAGCTCGTCGTCGGGGCCGAGGCCGGTGACGCCGCCGTTGGACTGGTCCGACGACAGCACGTGCGGGCACCGGCCCAGCGCGACCACCTCGTCGTAGCCGAGCACCGCGAACACGGACGGGCCGCCGTCCGGGCCGCGCGGGTGGCGCCACACCGGGCCCTCCCGCCGCCGCTCGGCGAACCACCCGTACGGCGCACCCTCGCGGGCCCAGCGGTCGAGGTCGAGGAGCGGGTCGTCGGTGCGGGGGTCGAGCGCCGTCACAGGCCGAAGTCTGACGCGTCGCCCGCGGCCGGTGCCGCGCCTGTGACCGACGACCGCCACCGAGGGAACTCGCGACGCCGGCCGTACAGAGGTGTGTGCCAGGCGTCGCGAGTTCGCCCGGGGGTCAGGCGCCGGCGGCCAGGGCGTCCAGGAGGTCCTCTTGGACCTGGGCCTGCGGGCCGGCGCCCGGACGAGCGATGGCGACCACGGTGAGCGCCTCGGCCACGGAGCAGCCCTGCGCGATCAGCACCGCCGCGGCGACGGTACCGGCCCGGCCCATGCCCGCGCCGCAGTGGACGACCAGGCCGTCACCGGCGGCCAGGCGGCCGGCCAGCTCGGCCACGAAGGCTCGGATGGCGTCGGCCTCGGGCACGTGGAGGTCGGGGATCGGGAACCACACCGCCCGCCCGCCCGGGCCGTTCTCTTCGAGCCACGCGACGTAGCGCGGGTACCGGCGCTCCAGCTCGTGGCGCTCGTTGAGGCACACGACCGCCGTGGCCCCGGTGCGCTCGAGCACGGCCTCCACGTCGGGGCCGACGAGGTGCTTGCCGCACAGCCACAGGCGACCGGGCCCCACGGGCAGCGGGATCTCGTCGAGCCCCCCGTTGCGAGCCCGTTCGTCCCGCCACAGCGCCATGCCGTCCAGCCTGCCCGACGCGGGAGCCTGGGCTAGAACCCAACCCGTGGAGACGCGCACGATCGAGCTGCAGACGGCGGACGGGCCGATGGACCTGTACGTGGCGGAGCCGGACTCGCCCACGGGCACCGCGGTGATCGTCATCCAGGAGGCGTTCGGCGTGAACGACCACATCCAGGACGTCACCCGCCGGCTGGCCGCCGTGGGGCACCTGGCCGTGGCGCCCGCGCTGTTCCACCGGGCCGGGGGCGGCACCGCGTCCTACGACGACTTCTCCAAGGTGCTGCCGCTGTTCGAGGGGCTGACCGACGAGGGCATCGTGATGGACGTCGACGCCGCCCTCGACTTCGTCAGCGGCGCGGGCATCCCGCACGAGAAGACGGGCCTCGTCGGCTTCTGCATGGGCGGCCGGGTGAGCTACCTCGTCGCGCTCGAGCGCCGGCTCGGCGCGGCCGTCGGCTTCTACGGCGGCGGCATCGTCACCGGGCGCTTCCCGCAGTTCCCCACGCTCGTGGAGCGCACTGCCGAGCTGCAGACGCCGTGGCTCGGACTGTTCGGCGACCTAGACGGCAGCATCCCCGTCGACGACGTGGAGACGCTGCGGACGCGGCTCGACGACGAGGCACCGGTGGCCCACCAGGTCGTGCGCTACGCCGACGCCGACCACGGCTTCAACTGCGACGTGCGCCCGTCCTACGACCCGGCGGCCGCCGCCGACGCGTGGGCCCGCACCCTCGCCTGGTTCGACGAGTACCTCTGACCCGCGCAAGGAGGGGGCATGGACGCAGCCGACATGCGAGCGCTGTTCCAGCAGCATCGCGACGCCGAGGCCCGCCGCGACTACGACGCGGTGATCGACACGTTCTCCGAGGACTGCTACCTCGAGACGGTCGCGCTCGGGTCGCGCAGCGAGGGGCGCGACGCGGCCCGGGCCGCGTACGTCGGGTACTTCACCGCCTTCCCGGACCTGGCCCCCGACGACGAGGGCTTCGCCTTCGGCGAGGACGTCCTCGTCACCTGGGGCCATCTCCAGGGCACGAGCCTCGGCGAGTGGATCGGCGTGCCCCCCGGCGGGGGCTCGTTCCGCGTGCCGTTCACGAACGTCACGACGTTCTCGGGCGAGCACATGCGGGGCGAGTCCATCTACTTCGACCTCGCCACGCTGTGCGAGCAGGCCGGGGTGCCGCTCGAGGCCATCCGCGCCGCGGCGGCCGCCCGGCGCGCCGGACGCTAGGTCCGCGAGCCGCGGCCGAAGCCGAAGAGCTCCTGCGCGACCTTGCGCATCTGGATCTCCTCGGCGCCCTCGGTGATCCGGTACCGGCGGTGGTGCCGGTAGATGTGCTCGAAGGGCATGTGGCGGCTGTAGCCCACACCGCCGCACGTCTGCATCGCCCGGTCGGCCGCCTCGCAGGCGAAGCGGTTGGCCCGGTAGTTGCACATCGCCACGAGGTGGGTGACCTCGAGGTGGTGCTTGCGGTCGAGCTGCCAGGCCGTCGAGCGGATGAGCTGCCGCAGCATCGCGGCCTCGGTGTGCAGCTCGACGAGCGGGAACTGGATGCCCTGGTTGGTCGACAGGCGCTTGCCCCACGTCGTCCGCTGGTTGGCGTACTCCACCGCGACGTCGATGCAGTGCTGCCCAGCGCCGAGCGACGAGGCGGCCTGGCGGATGCGGTTCTCGTGGACGAAGTGCTGGGCCAGCTCGAGGCCGTGGTCGACCGGGCCGAACAGCGCGTCGGCGGGCACCCGCACGTCGGTCATCGAGACCTCGGCGTGGTCGGTGGGCATGTTGAACGTCCACCAGAAGAAGTCGACGCTGAAGCCGGGCGCGTCGGTGGGCACGAGGAAGGCCGAGATGCCCACCGGCGAGCCGGGGTCGCCCGAGGTGCGGGCGAAGATGATGTCGTGGGTCGCGTGGTGCAGGCCCGAGTTGAAGCGCTTGTGCCCGTTGAGGACCCACTCGTCGCCGTCGGGAACCGCGGTGGTCTCGAGGTAGGTCGCGTCCGAGCCGTGGCCGGGCTCCGTCAGGCCGAAGGCGAGGCGGCGGCTGCCGTCGAGGAAGCCGGGCATCCACTCGGCCTGCTGGGCCTCGGTGCCGAAGTCCCGCATCATCAGCACCGTCGGGAAGTTCCCGACGATCGAGCTCTCGTTCTGCAGGTCGTTGTGCAGGCCCAGCCCCTTGCGGGCCAGGTGCTCGCGGATGATCGCCATCTCGAGGTTCGAGGCGTCCCGGCCGCCGAGCTCGGCAGGGAGGGCGAGGCGGAGCCACCCGGCGGCGTCGGCCCGCCGCCGCATCTCCCGGAGGAGCTCCTCCCACTCCTTGCGGGGCACGCCCCCGGCCTCGAAGTCCGTCCGGGCCCACTCCCGCCGGTGGTCGAAGAACCGGACGTTGTCGTCCTGGGCCTCGAGCGGCTTGATCTCGGCCTCGATGAACGCGTCGAGCTCGTCGAGGGTCTGCTGGATGTCGGCCGGCACGTCGAAGTCCACGACCGCGGACACTACGTTGCTGGCAGGGTGATCGACGGGGGGACCGATGCCGAAGCCCATGCACCACACGGCGCCGCCGTTGCGCTACGAGGGCGCCGTCGACGCGGACGGCCACATCCTCGAGCCGCCGGACCTGTGGGAGCGGTACCTCGAGCCGCAGTACCGGGACCGGGCGCTGCGCTTCGCGCTCGACGAGGACGGGCTGGAGGAGCTGGTCATCGGGGGCGAGCGGTCGCTGATGAGCCGGAAGGGCTTCCCGTCCACGCTCGGGGCGATGGGCGACCCGGACCTCAAGGCGATGATGTTCGACCCGGAGCGGACCTACCTGCGCGAGGCCCCCTTCGGGTCCATGGACCCCAAGGAGCGCCTCGAGCTGCTCGACGCCGAGGGCATCGACGCCGTCGTCCTCTACACGACGATCGGGCTGCTGTGGGAGACCGAGCTCCAGGACGTCGAGCTGAGCCAGGCGTACTGCCGCGCCTACAACCGCTGGATCTGCGAGTTCTGCTCGGTCAGCGACCGGCTCGTCCCGACCGCCCACCTGTCGCTGTCCGACCCCGAGGCCGCCGCGCAGGAGCTGGTGCGGGCCTACAGCGAGGGGGCCCGCGGCGCCTACGTGGCCCCGTTCACGCACGACGCGAAGCCCCTCGGCCACCCCGACAACGACCCCGTGTTCTCCGTGGCCGAGGGCCTCGGCGTCCCGTTCGCCATCCACCCCACCTTCGAGCCCCAGTGGACGAAGGGCAGCCGGATGGGCACGTGGGAGCACGTCAAGCAGCTGCGCCTCCTGGCGTCGGTGACCGCCTCCGACGGCGTGCGGCAGCAGTTCACGACGCTGTTCGACTACGGCGTGTTCGACCGGTTCCCCGAGCTGAAGGTGCTCGTGCTCGAGTCGGGCGGCGGCTGGATCGGGTACTGGCTCGACCGCATCGACGCCGTCTACGGCCACACCTTCGCCGGCACCCGCGTGCCGCTGGAGCGCAAGCCCAGCGACTACTTCCGGGAGCGGGTGTGGGTCTCCTGCGACCCCGACGAGCGCACGATCCCGGCGCTGGCCGAGCGCTTCGGTGCCGACCGGTTCCTGTGGGCCTCGGACTTCCCCCACGCCGACCACACCCCCGAGTACCTCACGGACCTCGAGGAGCTCGCAGGGGCGTTCCCCGACGAGAGCCGGGCCGCGTTCCTCGGCGACAACGCCCGGGCCCTGTTCGACATCCCGGCCTCGGCCGTCGTGGGCGGCAGGTAGCCGCCACCGGCCAAGATCGGGGGATGCGCCCCCCGCTGGCCGAGCCGGCCGCCCGCTACCTCGACCTCCTGGCCCGCTGCCTCACCCGCGACCTCTTCCTCGACGAGGAGGTGCGCAACGTCGACCTGTCGACGTGGCCGGGCGGCGAGCCCGACGGCCTGCGCGACCTGCTGCGCGAGCGGCGCTGGCGGGTCGTGGGACCGGGGGCCGACCGCGCGGTGCGAGCCGTCGGCAACGACTGGCCGCCGACCGCGGAGACGATGGTGGGCCTGGCCCGGCTCGACAACGTGCTCGACTGCACCGCCCGCGCCCTGACCGACGGCGTGCCCGGCGACCTGGTCGAGACCGGCGTGTGGCGGGGCGGCACCGCCATCTTCCTGCGGGGGATCCTCGCCGCCCTCGGCGACGACGCCCGCCGCGTGTTCGCGTGCGACTCGTTCGAGGGCCTGCCCGAGGCCGACGCGGCGCGCTACCCCATCGACGTGCCGCTGCGGCTGCACGAGCATGCTGCCCTCTCCGTCGGCGTGGACCGGGTGCGGACCGCGTTCGCCCGCTACGGCCTGCTGGACGACCGGGTGCGGTTCGTGCAGGGCTGGTTCCGCGACACGCTCCCGGCGCTGGCCGAGGACCTCGACGCCATCGCCGTGCTCCGCCTCGACGGCGACATGTACGAGTCGACCATCGACGCGCTCACGCACCTCGAGCCGCTCGTGTCGCCCGGGGGGTTCGTGCTCGTCGACGACTACAACGGCATCGAGGCCTGCCGGGCCGCCGTGACCGACCACCGCGCCGCCCACGGCATCACCGCCCAGCTCCACGAGGTCGACTGGACCGCCGTCTGGTGGCGCAAGGAGGGGTGACTAGCCGTCCTCGCGGCTGAGGTGGCGGTCCACGCGTCTGGCCACGCCGCGCACCCAGAGCGCGAACCCGGCCAGGACCACCAGCGGCAGGAGGACGATGCCGAGCAGGACCGGTCCCGCGACGTCCCAGCCGAGCAGCGCCGCGAGGGCGACCGGCACCCCGACCCACACCAGGAGCACGAGGAGGGCGAGGAGCGCGGTCCTGCCCCGACCCTTCCCCGGCGGCTGCTCCGGTGCGGTGAGCCGCTTCCCGGCGATCTTCCCGGCCCGCGGGCCGATGCCCCACAGCAGGCCGGTGACGAACCTCGGGGCCTTGTCCTCGGCCGTCCCGAGCTTCAGGTTCCACACCGCCGTCCGGGTCACGGCGACGACGATGTCGGCCAGCCGGGACCGGAGGCCGGACCGGTCGTTCGAGCTGGCCAGCGTCTGGTCGCCCACGGCGTAGTCGCCCACCCACTCGTTCGTGGCGTCGAACGCGCCGGCGTCGGGCTCGCTCCACGGCTCGCCGATCCGCTCCGCGCAGAGGATGTCCCACTGCCGCCGGGCGACGAACGTGTCGCGGATCGCGGGGAGCTCGACGTCGGCCACCTCGGCACCGGCCGCGAGCAGGGTGGCCAGCTCGGCCCGGATGTCCTCCTCGTCCCAGATCGCGTCCACGACCGCGTTGTCCCAGGGCTCGTCCGCGCCGCGCACGCGGGCGCGGAGCGCGTCGTGCCAGTCGTCGACGGTGGTGCCCTGGGTGGCCAGCCACCGGGCGAGTGGCTCGGGCCGGACGAGGAGGTCGCCCAGGGTCACGGCCGCGTCGAGGCGGCCCCACAGCCAGTCGTTGGCCCGCCACTCCGGCAGGAGGAAGGCGGAGAAGTTGCCGAGCTCGTTGCCGGCCAGCTTCCGCGCCACGGGCACGAGGTGGGTGCGCAGCCCCGTGGGGGCCGTCTCCGCGTCGGCGACCGGGATCTCCTCGCGGATCGCCGAGAACCAGCGGGCCACCGGCGTGCGGTTCTCCGAGGAGCAGCGGTGGAACTCGATGCGGCGCCGCCCGGGGAGGCCGGCGACGAACTCCGGGAGGCAGACGACGTCGAGGGCGGCGAGCGCGTGGGCGTCGATCGGACCGATGCCCCGCAGCGCGGCGTCGAGGGCGGCGCCGGCCTGCAGCGCGGGATCCGTGGTCGGCCCGGGCACCGGCGTGGTGGCCAACGCCTCGCCGAGCCGCACGAGCACGTCGGTCAGGACCACGAGCAGGTCCGTCGTGCCGAGGGGGGCCGTGCCGGTGAGGACCTGGTCGATGCGGAGGTAGACCTCGCGCACCTCGCCGCGGAGCACCCCGGCGTCGTCCTCGAGGAGCGCCTTCGCCATCGCCGCCGGGGCGAGGTCCACGCGGAACAGGTCGGGGAGCACCTCGATCATCCGGGCGACGTACGCGGCGGCCGTCGGCGTACCGAGCTGCGCGGCGGCCGCCACCCACAGCTGCCGGGACGCGCCGAGCAGGGCCTCCTCGATGAACGCCCGCAGCCCGTAGAGCGACTGCTTCGTCGAGCCCACCGGGACGTCGCGGGCCTCGAGGTAGCGAGCCCACTCGAGCAGGAGCAGGGCGACGCGGTGGAGCGCCTCCGGGTCGTGGGTGGCGACCAGCGCGTCCCGCGACGCCGGGGGCGTGATGGCCGACAGCGCGCCGTGGAAGAGGTAGTGCAGGCCCGCGCCGAGCTCCTCGCGCTCGGAGGAGCCCCACGGGCCCAGGGGTGAGCGCCAGCGGTCGTCGTGGACGGGCTCCACGCCGATCGCCCGCGGGAAGGGGTCGGCGCCGAGGACGCCCACCGGGTCGCGCAGCAGGGCCATGGCGCGGGCGGCGTCGGCGCCGGACCGCGTGGAGACGTACGCCCCCCAGCGACTCCTCGCCGCCACGAGGAGCGCAGCCCGGTCCGTGATGCCGTCGAAGCCGCCCAACCGGAGCGCGTTCGCCCGGCGGACCGCCTCGTTGTGGAGCTCGATGGCCTCGATGTCGGCGTTGATGTTCTCGCCGGACATGC
Organism: Acidimicrobiales bacterium; assembly: GCA_035249805.1. Taxonomy (GTDB): domain Bacteria; phylum Actinomycetota; class Acidimicrobiia; order Acidimicrobiales; family VFJN01; genus VFJN01. The sequence goes on from DATFFY010000292.1 coordinate 7,671, forward strand.
GGGCGGCCAGGGCGCCCTTGAAGACGGCCGCGGTCGACGTGCGCGGCGCTCCGGGCCGGGGCTCCTCCTGGGAGCCGCGGGACCCCGGCTGCAGGTACACGAGCTTGCGCTCCGTCGGCCCGCTCGCCGGGGCGCGGGTCGCGGCGTCGAGGGCCCGCGCGATCGGGATGTTGTCGA
>DATFFY010000293.1:0-2429 GCA_035249805.1 Acidimicrobiales bacterium
CGGCTCCGCTGCTGGCCGTCGACGGCGTGCGCGCCGGCTACGGCGCCGGCGACGTGCTCCACGGGGTCGACCTCGTCGTGCACGACGGCGGCGTGGTCGCGCTGCTCGGGCCCAACGGCGCCGGCAAGTCCACGTTGCTCCGCACGATCGCCGGGTTCGTGCGCCCCCGAGTGGGCGAGGTCCGGCTGGCCGGCCTGCCGATCGACGGCCACGACCCGGCCACGATCGCCCGCTGCGGCGTGTACCTCGTGCCCGAGCGGCGGGCCGTGTTCCCGAACCTCACCGTGGCCGACAACCTGCGGCTCGCGACGGCCGCGCCGGAGCGGCGCTGGACCGGCGCGCTGGAGGAGGCGCTCGAGCTGTTCCCCCGCCTCGTCGAGCGCCGCCACCAGGTGGCCCGAACGCTCTCCGGCGGCGAGCAGCAGATGCTGGCGCTGGCCCGCGCCTTCGCGGCGCGGCCGCGGCTGCTGCTCCTCGACGAGCCTTCCCTGGGCCTGGCGCCGAAGGTGGTGGACGAGGTGTTCCTGGCGATCCGCCGGTTCATGGCCGAGCAGATCGCGGTGGTGCTGGTGGAGCAGTACGCGCAGCGGGCCCTCGAGGTGGCGGACGAGGTCTCCGTGCTGCGCCACGGGGAGGTCACGTGGTCGGGGCCGGCGGCCGCCGTCGACGTCGACGCGCTGGTCGAGGGCTACCTGGGGGTGCGATGACGGCGCGGGCACGAGCGACCGTGGTGGCGCTGCTGGCGATCGCCTCGTTGAGCGGGCTGGCGCCGACGCCGTCGGCCGAGGCTGCGGGCATCCGCTACCTCGAGGAGGTCTTCCCGACGTGGACGACCACGAAGGACCTCGTCTACGGGCAGTCGACGACCCGGCAGGGCGTCCTCCAGCAGCACCGCCTCGACGTGCTGCAACCCGGGGGCGACACCGCGCCGAAGCGAGCCGCGGTCGTGTGGGTCCACGGCGGCTTCTTCCTCGAGGGCAGCAAGGACGTGTCCTGGTACGCGGCCGCCCTCGAGCAGTTCGTGCGGGCCGGCTACGTCGTGTTCTCGATCGACTACCGCCTCAACCCCGACATCCCGCATGGCCTGCTGAACACGGTGCAGGAGCTCCAGATCGAGCAGTACAAGGCCACGGTCCGCGACGCCCAGCACGACGCCCAGGCGGCGGTGCGGTGGGTGCGGGCCCACGCGGCGGAGTACCGGGTCGACCCGGACGAGATCGCCGTCGCCGGCCACTCCGCCGGCGGGATCACCTCGCAGTCGGTGCTGTTCAACGAGCACGACCCGGGCAGCAGCGGCACCCCCGGCGTGTCGTCGCACGTGGCCGCCGCCATCTCGTCCGCCGGCGCGTCGGCCCCGGGCGTCACGGTGCAGATCGACCCCGGCGAGTCGCCCCTGCTGATCAGCCACGGCCTGCTCGACGACGTCGTCCCCTACGCCCCGAACATCTCCTCGTGCCTCACCACGGTCGCGCTCGGGAACGTGTGCGAGCAGACCCTCGACCCCGACCAGGCCCACGAGCAGTTCGGCTTCGGCCACTGGCGCAGCTTCCTCTACCGCAGGATGATCGCCCCGAGCGGGACCGAGCTCCCGCTCCACGTGGAGGTCGTCGGCGTCGAGCCGCTGGTCCCCTAGAGCAGGGTCCGCCGCAACCGTCGCCACCCGAACCGGTAGGCGGCGTAGCCCGCCACGGCGATCAGCGCGAGCACGACGACGGTGCCGGACCAGGCCAGCAGGCCCTCGAGCGCGTCGCCGAACCGGCGGCGGGCGTCGTCCCAGGCGCCGCCCAGGCCGCCATCGTCCGCGTCGGTCGCGAGCTCGACGTGCTCGGCCCCGGGCTCGGCCAGGCGCACGCTCAGCGTGCCCATCGCGACCTGGTCCTCGAGCAGGCGGAGCTGGCCCTGCAGCTGCTCGATCTCCGTCTGCACGCCCGTGATGCGGTCCTGGATCATGATCAGGTCGCCGACGTTCGACGCCTCGCCGAGCAGCGTCTGCAGCCGGTCCCGGGTGGCGGTGACCGACGCCAGGCGGGCCTCGAGGTCGGTGTGCTGCGCAGTGACGTCGGCCCCCCGCACGTCCTCGGACTCGACGCGTCCGAGCTCGCGCAGACCGTCCAGGAAGCCGTCGAACTGCGTGGCCGGCACCCGCACCGTGATCGTGCCGCTGAGCGAGTCCTCGGAGCGGTTGGTGGTCGACTCCGCCACGTAGCCCCCGAGCCCGTTCGCCGTGCTCCGGATCCGGTCGACCGTCCCCGCGTAGGCCCCGTCCCCCACCTCGAGCACCAGCGACCCCGTCTTCACGACCATCGCCCCGTCGACGGCCTGCACCGGCGCGCTCCCGGCGCCCGACGGCGCCGCGCCCGTCCCGCCCCCGCCACCGGACTCGAGCTCGACGAGCGCGTCACCGCTGTCCCGCACCTCGCCGACCCCGA
>DATFFY010000294.1:0-5243 GCA_035249805.1 Acidimicrobiales bacterium
GCAGCGGCGCATCCTCGTGTGCTGCGGCTCCGGCGGAGTGGGCAAGACGACCACCGCCGCCGCGCTCGCGCTCGAGGCGGCCAAGGCCGGGCGGCGGGCGGTCGTCGTCACGATCGACCCGGCCAAGCGCCTGGCCGACGCGCTCGGGCTCGCCGGGCTGACGGGCACGCCGTCGCAGATCGAGGGCGACTGGCCGGGTGAGCTGTGGGCGCTGATGCTCGACACGAAGAGCACGTTCGACCAGCTCGTCACCCGCAACGCGGGTGACCCGGAGCAGGCCGAGCGCATCAAGCAGAACCGCTTCTACCGGAACATCTCCGGCGCCCTCTCCGGCACGCAGGAGTACATGGCGATGGAGAAGCTCTACGAGCTGCACCAGCAGACCGACTTCGACCTCGTGGTCGTCGACACGCCCCCCACCCGCAACGCGCTCGACTTCATCGACGCGCCCCGCCGGCTGTCGCGCTTCCTCGACCACCGGCTGTTCCGGATGGTCACGTCACCGGGTCGCGGGATCGTCAAGGCCGTCAACATGGCGGCGCAGACGTTCCTGCGCACGGTCGCGAAGGTGGTCGGTGCCGAGGTGATCGACGACGCCATCGCGTTCTTCCAGGCCTTCGAGGGGATGGAGCAGGGCTTCCGCGAGCGGGCCGACGCGGTGTTCCACCTGCTGTCGGACGACGACACGGCGTTCGTGCTCGTCGCGTCACCCCGCCGCGACACGATGGAGGAGGCCCGCTTCTTCGCGACGAGGCTCGGCGAGGCGGACATCGCGGTGCGGGCGCTCATCGTGAACCGGATGCACCCGGCGTTCGGCGACGGGCTGGCCGAGGCGACCGCGGAGCGGGCCCGCACGTTCGAGGGCACCGATCTCGGGGGGCTCTACCGCAACCTCGCCGACTTCCAGCTCGTGGCCTCACGCGAGGAGGAGCACCTCGCCGGTCTCGCGACCGTGGTGGCGCCGGCGCCCGTGGTGCGCGTGCCGTTCCTGTCGACCGACGTCCACGACCTCGCGGGCCTCGAGCTCGTCGCGGCCCACCTCCTCTAGGGCGTCAGGCGGACTCGTCGGTGGCGCCGGCCTCGGCCAGCGCATCGGCCGCGGCCGCGACGGTGTCGGTGACCGAGACGATGCGGTCGAAGCCCGTGGTGTGCAGCAGGCGGATGAGGGTGGGCCGGCTGCAGGCCACGGCCACGTCGCCGCCTGCCTCCCTGGCTCGGCGGATCCCGCCGATCAGCGCGCCCAGCCCGGCGGAGTCCATGAACGGGACCGCGGAGAGGTCGATGAGGAGGTACTTCTTGCTGGCCAGGCCGCCGAGGGCCTCGCGGAACTGGCTCACCGTGTAGGCGTCCAGCTCGCCCACTGGGCGGCACAGCGTGTAGCCGGCGGTGTCCTCCAGCTCGATGTCGAGCACCTGGTCCTCCATGGGGGGTGGTCGGGCCCCGCGGCATGGTAGCCAGGCCCGGCGGCGCTCCGGCCGGGGTCCTTCGGCGGGTGCGCGCCCCACTAGGGTCCCCGCCGTGACGGACGTCCTGATCGCCACCGACGCCGACGCCGTCTTCGACGAGGTCGAGGCGGCGCTGGCCGACGAGAGCACCCGGGTGGTCCGGGTCCGCGAGGGCGCCGCGGTCGGCGGGGTCGTCGCCAGCGACACCCCCGACCTGGTGGTGCTCGACCTCCAGATCGGCAACATGGGCGGGATCGCGGCGTGCCTGCACCTGCGGCACGAGGCGGGCGACGGGCGGCTCCCCGACGTCCCCGTGCTCATGCTCCTGGACCGCCAGGCCGACGTCTTCCTGGCCCGCCGCTCCGGCGCGGACGGCTGGATCGTGAAGCCGCTCGACTCCTTCGCGCTCCGCGAGGCCGCCACCACCATCCTCGGAAGCTGAACTCGCAGGCGCCGGCCGTCGAGCGGCTGTCAGCCTGTGGCATGGACCTGCGAGCGCACCTCGCCGAGCACTGGCCGCTCTTCGGCCTGTCGGTCCGCACGCCCCGCCTCGAGCTCCGCTACCCGGACGACGCCGATCTCGTGGCGCTGTCGCTCCAGGCGACCGACATCCAGGAGCCCGGCGGCCTCCAGCCCTTCTCGTTCGCGTGGCACCACGGTGCGGACGACGAGGTGCAGCAGCGGTTCCTCCAGTACCACTGGGCCCGCCGGGGTGACTGGTCCCCCACCACCTGGAACCTCAACCTGGCCACGGTGGTCGACGGCGAGGTGGTCGGCACGCAGGGCGTGCACCCCACCCACCCGTTCGCGGTCACCCGCACCTTCACGACCGGCTCCTGGCTGGGTCGACCCCACCAGCGCAAGGGCATCGGCACCGAGATGCGGCAGGCCATCCTCCACCTGGCCTTCGCCGGCCTCGGCGCGCTGCGGGCCGAGACCGGGGCCATCGAGGGCAACGAGCCCTCGCTCGGCGTCACCCGGAAGCTCGGCTACCGCCCCAACGGCGACGCCGTCAACGCCGACGGCGACGAGCGCCGCATCGAGCTGAAGTTCGCGATGGACCGGACCGAGTGGGAGGCCCGCCGGCGCGACGACATCGAGATCGTCGGCCTCGAGCCCTGCCTGCCCCTGTTCGGGCTTTCGGAGCCGTGAGGGTCGCGCGGTAGCCTGACCCCTCCCCTCCGGGTGGTGGCTCAGCTTGGCAGAGCGCTGCGTTCGGGACGCAGAGGTCGGGAGTTCAAATCTCCCCCACCCGACCAACGAGTGACGCGGCGAGGCCCTCCTCAGGGAGGGCCTCGCCGGTCATGTTGTTCGCTGTCGGTCCTCAGCGAATCGCAGGCGTGACGCTGACCCGTGCTCGCTGAACGTCGTCGACCGGGTTGAGGTCGAAACCGGAAGGGCTCGCGGCCGTGATCGGCACCTCGTAGTTCCCGATCAGCGCGAACCTCATCGTCACGGTCATGCTCGGTCGTGACTGGGTAACTCGGGCGAGGTAGTTCCCGCTGAGGGTGCACCGGTAGAGGGTCGTCAGGCCCTCGCGCGTCGTGGTGCAGCTGCTCCACCCCGTGTTCTCGGCTCGGACGAAGGTCCCGCCCACGGGTACGCGGATGGAGAGCGTGGACTCATGCGCGCTGGCCGGGCCGCGGTTGCCGAGCGCTGCCGTGATGGAGAGCTCAGAGTTGGGGCGGATCTGGTAGTCGTTCGGGCTTCCTGGCGGGGCGCGATGGGAGATGGGGTGGAGGTCCCTCTCCTGCTTGATCGCACTGACGCGTTCCACCTCGACGTCGTTGGTCGGGTCCGGGTCGATGGCCGAGCCGTCGGGGTTCGACGGGACCAGCAGGGTCGCGGTGACGTCTGCGACGTACTCATGGATCCCCTCTGCGCTGTCCTCCGGGTCGAACTCGAACGCGATGAAGAGGTGCTCGCCGGGGGCCATCCGCGGAAGGCGGCAGGTCAAGGTCGAGGTCCCTTCTCCGGCGCAGTCGGGGATCTCGAACCCGCCCGGACGGAGGTAGTGGACGGACTCGAACGATGAGGGCACGACCACGTCGCTGGAGCCGGAGCCCGAGGGCGCGAAGTGGCGGATCGCGACCGTCGCCCCGTCAACGGGGTCGGGACCGAGGGCCTCGATGTCGACCTGCGACTGATAGGGCGTCATGTGCGGGAGCTCGGCGATGAAGGGGTCCTGCCAGGCCGTGGGGTGCTGCGCGTCGCCCAGCGGCGGGAGAGCTTGTTGCGAGGTGTCGAAGCCGATGATGTCGTTCGCCTTGAGGTCAGCCCGCCGGTTCCGGACTGGCACGACCGCGGTCCGGATGTTGTTTCCGGGTGCTGGGTCGTCGGTCAGCGACTCGACGACGGCGACGATGCTGTAGGCGCCCGGGCGGCTGTAGGTCGCAGAGAGCTCACCGGTGTGGCTGGCAGCGTCGTCGCCGTAGGAGCAGAGGATCTCGCTGGGCGTGACGGGCGCGCACTCGGCCAGTTCCTCCACGATCGTGGGAGCGTTCGAGGCGTCGAACGTGAGGCGAAGCCGAACGTCTCGAGCGATCTGGCCGCTGGAGTTCGTCAGAGCGAACGCGACCCGTTGCGCATCGGAGACGACGTGATCGCCGCCGGTTGAAGATGTCGCGCTCACGCCGACGCTGAGGTCGACGGCATCCTCCGGTGGTGGCGCGGCCGTGTCGTCGTCCGTGATGACGACACGGCCGATCCCGTCGCCGATCCTCGCGCCACCGCCGGGGTTCGAGAGCCGCACCTCGAGGTCTTCGTCGGGCTCGTCGAGCGAGTCGGCGACGATCGGGACGGTGAGGGTGGCCGCGGTCTGCTGCTTGTTCAAGGTGAGGGTGCCGACCGTCACCGCATAGTCCTGTCCGGGTGTGGCCGTCCCCCCACCGGTGCGGTACTCGACGGTCACGATGCGCCCCGATGCCTTGCTCATGGTCAGCTGGATCTGGGCGGTGGTGATGCCCCCGGTCCCCTCCGCCACCGTGATGTCCGAGAGGCTCAGCGACGGGCCCGCGTCCTTCGGGGCCGCTCCCGCTTGCGGAAGCGGCAGGAACGCGAGCCCGGCGGCGAGGGCCGCGCCGATGATCCGATGGAGCCGGCGGTTGGGACTGGTGGTGGTGGTAGTGGTCATCTGGTCATCCCTCTCAGGCGTGCTTGCGTCGAGTGCGACGTGGTTGCCGCGGTCAGGCGGGGAGCAGGGCGTGGTGCATGACGAAGGGGGTGTCGACGGGCTCGCCGGTGGGGGTGACGCAGGTGACGAAGACCTGCTCGCCGCCGGGTCCGGAGAGCCACCCGTCGTTCTGGCATCGGTTGGGCTCGTCGCCGAAAGCGCTGACCCGCGCGTGGCTTCGACCCAGAGAGCTGTCGTGCGTGGAGGGCAGCTGCACCTGGTACCCGCCTGTGCTCACGGATGGATCCGTTCAGCGTTCCAGCCCGGAGGAGGCGCGGCGGCCGCGACGGCGGTCATGCCCAGCAGGGCCACCACCGTCACGACCGCCGCCGTCGAAGCAACAGCCCGACGCCGACGTGCCCGTCCGCCCTGATCGCGCATGTCCCCTCCTCAGGTGCTCCCCGCCGCTGAGGATGACGGGCCCATGCCGACGAAACATGCGTAGGTCCTACGGAAGTCGTGGGCAAGGTGACCAGCGACACTTACACGATGGATGTCGTGGTCGTGGTGGAGTCCGCCGCACCGGTCGAGGGCTGGATCGTCGGGCCCGGTCCGCCGGTGCGCTTCGGCGGCTGGCTAGAGCTGATCTCCCGCGTCGCCGGTCTGTTGGCGGCGGTCGAGGACCA
>DATFFY010000295.1:0-3201 GCA_035249805.1 Acidimicrobiales bacterium
CCGCTGGGTCGACCGCCTCGACGCGCTCGTCCCGGGCTGGTTGCGAGGTGGGTCAGGCGATGCGGTTCCGCTGGCGGTCGAGCCAGCCGAGTAGCACCGCCACCGCCCGCGGGTCGTGCCGGAGGCGGTGGCCTGCGCCGGGCACGAGCCGCAGCTCCGCCTGGCCGTGCGCGTCGCCGAGCACCCGGGCGTCGAACGCGGGCACGAGGTCGTCCTCGCTGCCGTGCACGACCAGCAGGGGGCGCGGCGCCAGCTTGGGCGCGCACTCGACGGCCCGCAGCTCCTTCAGCTCGCGGCTCCAGCGGTCGAGGCTCTGGGGGAACATCGGGTCGTCCACCATCCCCACCTCGCGGGCGTGCTCGAGCAGCCGGCGCGGGTGTGACGCCCAGTCGTCGAAGTCGGCCGGTGCCCCGAGCGCGGCGACGCCGCGCACGTCCGGGTTCGCCGCCGCGGCGCAGATGGCGAGGGCCCCACCGGTGCCGAACCCCGCGAGCCAGACCCCGCTGACCGCCTCGGTGGTCTGCAGGTGGGCGACGGCGGCCTGCAGGTCCTCGAGCCAGCCCGCCAGCGAGAAGCTGCCCTCGGACCCGCCACAGCCACGGAACGAGATGGCGAGGGCCAGCCAGCCCATCTCCGCGGCGATGCGATCGGCCAGCTCGGGGAGGGCGGCGGCGGCCTGCGCGGCCTGCACGTCGCTGGGGTAGCCGTGGCCGAGGACGACGGCGGGCACCTGGGTGACGTCGGCCCGCACCGGGGGTCGGGCCAGGTGCGCGGCGAGGAGGCTCCCGCCCGACCCGAACCGGTGGTCCACCTAGCGGGCGTCGGCGCCGACGCAGCAGCCGCAGCGGCGGTAGCCACGGTTGCGGGCCTCGGCGAGCTCGTCGGGGCCGAAGCACACGTACGTCTCGGCCGCCATGAGCTCCTCGATGATCTCGGGGCTGTCGCAGGCGTCGACGTCGTGCACCACCTGGGTGCGCTTGTCGCCGATCCACCGGTGGTGCTCGAAGCGGACGGGCCGTTCCATCGCACGAAACCTATCCGCCGACGCGAAGCAGGGGCCCCATCCGGGACCCCTGCTCGACAGGTTGCTGATGTTCACCGGAGTGCGCAGCCTTGCGGCCGAACGGGAGGGACCAGTCCCCGACACCGCACCTCCGGCGGTGACTGACGGGTTTTCGCCAGTGGTCCAGCGAGCCGAGCTCGAGGGCTCGGAGAGCCCCCCAGCAGCACAGTGGCCTCTCGGCCAGCAGCAGCCAACGGTGGACTGCTGCGCTGTGCTCCTAGCGGCCAGCCACCTCCAGGGTCCCACTCAAACAGTCGCTCATGCTGTGGACCACCTCCCTTCTCTGGTGGCACCAGTGAACCACGCGATGTCCCCTTCGCGGTGGCGCGTTCGGGCCGTCGGCCCGGCTCAGGCCCGCGGGCCCAGGGCGCCGATGTCCCGGAGGTGGCCGAGCAGGGCGGTGATGACCTCGACGGCGTCCTCGTCGGCCACGTCGAGGCCGTGCGCCTCGACCGCTCCGAGGACCACGGCCACGGCGTCGTCGTCGGCGACGACCACCTCTGGCCGGGCCGCCGTCTGGTCGATCTCGTCGCCCGGGAGGGCCGTCAGCCCCTTGGCCCGCAGGTGGGCCAGCGTGGCGACGATCAGGGTGCGGACCTCCTCGTAGCTCAGCCGCCCCTGGACGTCGACGGGGAGCCGGTCACCTACGTCCTCGACTGCCTCGTCGACGTCGAAGATGGCCGCCGGCGTCTCGTGCCCGAGCCGGAACGCCTCCGACCCCACGAACGCCGCCGCGATCGCGAACACCAGCACCACCCCGACCCCGAGGAAGACCCACTCCACGGGGACGACGCTACGGGGTCAACCGCACCGCCGAACGCGAGCGACGACGATCAGATGCCGATGCGCTGGGCGAGGAGCTCGCGGTGGTAGGTGGGGTCACCGAAGAGGAGCTCGGACGACTTGGCCCGCTTGAAGTAGAGGTGCGCGGGGTGCTCCCAGGTGAAGCCGATGCCGCCGTGGATCTGGATGTTCTCGGCGGCGGCGTGGAAGTACGCCTCGGAGCAGTAGGCCTTCGCGAGGCTGGCGACCGACGGCAGCTCGTCGTTGAGCTCCGACGCGCACCAGGCGGCGTAGTACGCGGCGGACTTGGCCGACTCGACCTCGAGCAGCATGTCGGCGCACTTGTGCTTGATGGCCTGGAACGAGCCGATGGGCCGGCCGAACTGCACCCGGTCCTTGGCGTACTGCACGGCGGTCTCGAGGACCTTCTGGGCCCCGCCGACCTGCTCGGCGGCGAGCGCCACCGCGGCGAGGTCGAGGACCCGCTCGAGCGTGGCCCAGCCGCCGCCGTCGGTGCCGATGAGGGTGGCCGGCGCGCCGTCGAGCTCGACCTTGGCCTGCTTGCGGGTCTGGTCCATGGTCGACAGCGCGGTGCGGGTCACCCCCGACGCGGTGGGGTCGACGGCGAAGATGGACACGCCCGCGCCCGTGCGGGCCGCGACGAGGAGCAGGTTCGCGACGTGGCCGTCGAGGACGAACATCTTCGTCCCGCTGACGGTCCAGCCGTCGCCGGACTGGGTGGCGGTGGCCTCGATGCCGGACTCGTCCCACTTCCCGTTGGGCTCGGTGAAGGCGACGGTGGCGATCGTCTCGCCGGACGCGATGCCTGGGAGGTGCTCCTTCTTCGCGGCGTCGTCGCCGGCGTGGAGCAGCGTGCTGGTCGCGAGCACCGCGGAGGAGAAGTACGGCGCGCACAGCAGCGCGCGACCCATCTCCTCGAGCACCACGGTGAGCTCGACGAACGTGAAGCCCTGGCCCCCGAACTCCTCGGGGACGATGAGGCTCTGGAGGCCGAGCTCGTTGGCCATCTGGGTCCAGACGGCGGGGTCGTAGCCCTCCTCGGTGTCCATGAGGCGCCGGACCTCGGACTCCGGCGACTTGCTCTCGAGGAACTGGCGGGTGATGCGGCGGAGCTCTTCCTGCTCCTCGGAGAAGGCGAAGTTCATGGCCGCTGTCTACCGGCCCCTCCCCGTTTGGACCAGGGCAGATGTGTACACATGCGTACACTGTGGTGGTGGAGCAGATCGGCGCCCGCGAGCTGCGGGCCAACCTCGCCGCCGCCGTCCGCCAGGCCGGGGCGGGCGAGCGGGTGGTCATCACGATCGACGGCCGGCCCGTCGCCCAGCTCGGGCCGC
>DATFFY010000296.1:0-6415 GCA_035249805.1 Acidimicrobiales bacterium
CGGCTGGTCGAGGCGCTGCGGGCCGGCCCGGTGGCGACACCGCAGCTCGCCTCGGTGATGGGGTGGCCGGAGGACGGGGCGCGCGCGGAGCGCGTCGCCGCGACGCTCCTCGCCGACGGCCTGGCCGTGCGCGAGCACGGCCGCTACCGCCTCCCGTGAGCTAGTGCTCGGTGACGAAGTCGACCACGAGGCCGTTGACGTGGTCCGGCCGCTCGACGTGGAGGAAGTGGCCCGCGTCGTCGACGACCTCCATGCGCGATCCCGGTGACGTCAGGAAGGCGGTGCCGGCCTCCGCCACCTCCAGGCCCATGCAGCCGTCCGTGCGGCCGTGCAGGTACAGCGTGGGTTGCGCGGTCGGGAGGGCGCCCTTGCCCTGCACCTCGTCGAGCGCCGGGTCCACGCCGACGCCGCTGAGGGTGGCGCGGTAGTAGCCGAGCGCGGCCTGCAGGTTGGCCTCGTCGCGCAGGCAGTCCTTGACCCGGGGCAGGTCCTCGGAGGCGTCGTAGCCCGGCGACCAGTCGGCCCACAGCCCGTCGATGAAGGCCAGGTCGTCCATCGGGACCGCCATGTCCGACAGCGGGTGCTGGAAGAAGAACATGTACCAGGAGCGGTGCAGCTGCGCGTAGGAGAAGAAGCTGCCGGCCACCGCGCCGGCCGGCGGGACGGCCATGGTGACGACGCGGCGCCACCGGTCGGGCTCGTGGTTGGCGGCGACGTAGGTGGCCATGGCCCCCCAGTCGTGGCCGATGATCACGGCGTCGCCGTCGCCCCCCAGCGCGTCGTGGAGCGCGCAGGCGTCGAGCCCCAGGACGCCCGTCTGGTAGCGACCGTCGGCCGGCACCTCGGTCGGCGCGTAGCCGCGGAGGAACGGGGCGACCGCCCGGAACCCGGAGTCCGCCAACGCCGGGAGGAGGTGACGCCAGGTCCACGCCGAGTCGGGGAAGCCGTGGAGGCACAGCGCGAGCGGTCCGCGCCCGGCCTCGAGGTACGCGAACCGGACATCGTTCGCGGTGGTCGTGCCCTCGGAGATCGACATGGCCGCGGACACTATTGCCAACGCGCGCGAGCGCCGCGCTCGCGCCCAGGGTGAGACAGAGGTCACACGTCCTGACGGGGACCCCTCCTCCGGGTAGCGTGCAAGAGAACACGGGGGAAGGGGGGTTCCGCTGCTCAACGTCAGCTTCTTCGGCGTTCGTGGTTCGACCCCGAGCAGTTGCGAGGAGAACCGGCGCTACGGGGGCAACACCTCGTGCGTCGCGCTGGAGGCCCCCGGGCACGATCCCATCGTCCTCGACCTCGGCACCGGCTTGCGGTTCTGGGGTGAGACGCTCGACCCCGTCGAGCCCTTCCGCGGTGCCGCGCTCGTCACGCACATCCACTGGGACCACGTGCAGGGCCTGCCGTTCTTCACGCCGGTGCTCCGCACCCCGGCCGCGTGCTTCGACATCTACGGGCCACCGCAACCGGACCAGGGCACGCTCGAGGCCGCGTTCAACGAGCTGATGCGCCCGCCATTCTTCCCCGTCACGACCAAGGAGCTCCTCGGCGAGATCAACTTCCACGACGTGTGGGAGGTCGACCTCGAGCTCGACGGCGCGAAGGTGAAGGTGCGCCCGGTGCCCCACGTCGGGCTCACGAACGGGTACCGCATCGAGATGGGCGGCGCGACGGTCGCGTACCTGTCGGACCACCAGATGCCGCTCGACGGCAGCCACGTGGTGTCCGACGCCGTGCTCGAGCTGTGCGATGGCGTGGACCTGCTCATCCACGACGCGCAGTACACGGTCGACGAGTTCCCCGCGAAGGCCAACTGGGGTCACTGCACGTCGGAGTTCGCGGTGTTCGTGGCGCAGGAGGCGGGCGCCCAGCGGCTCGCGCTCTTCCACCACGACCCCACGCACGACGACGACACGGTCGACGAGATCCTCGCCACCACGCAGCGGCTGGCGGAGAGCACCGGTGCCCTCGAGGTCGTCGCCGCCGGAGAGGGCCTGGTCATCAGCTTTCCGTGACCTGCAAGGTCGCCTGCTGCGGTCGTCGCTGCGCTCCTCAGCCTCCGCAGGTGCCTTCGCTCGGGTCGGCGAAGCCGCCCGGCTCCGGCCTATAGGGTCCCGGGTCCATGAGCTCGCCCACGTTCGACTCGGCGAAGTACCGCCAGGTGCTCGGCCACTTCCCGACCGGGGTCACCGTGATCACGGCGATGGAGGGCGACGCTCCGGTCGGCCTCGCGGTGGGTTCGTTCAGCTCCGTGTCGCTCGAGCCGGCGCTGGTCGGCTTCTTCGCCACGCACTCGTCCTCGACGTGGCCGAGGATCCGGGCGGCGGGCTCGTTCTGCGTGAACATCCTCGCCGAGGAGCAGGAGGAGGTGTGCCGGCGCTTCGCGATGAGCGGCGGCGACAAGTTCGCCGGCCTCGGGTGGTCTCCGACGGCGTCCGGGTGCCCGCTCCTCGACGGTGCCCTCGCGTGGATCGACTGCGACATCGACAAGGTCGTGGACGCCGGCGACCACGTGCTCGTGCTCGGCGCGGTGCGTGACCTCGGCGTGGGCCACGAGGGCGGCCCGCTCGTCTTCTTCCGAGGCGGCTACGGCCGCTTCGTCGTCTAGTGCCCATCTACGCGCTCGGCGACGCCGAGCCCCGCATCGACCCCACCGCCTACGTCCATCCCGACGCCGTGGTGATCGGCGAGGTGGAGCTCGGGCCGGAGGCGTCGGTGTGGCCCACCGCGGTGCTGCGCGGCGATCCCGGTGGCATCGTCGTCGGCGCCCGCACCTCCATCCAGGACGGCACGGTGGTGCACACGACGCCGATCACCCCGACCCGCATCGGCGCGGAGTGCGTGGTCGGCCACCTCGTGCACCTCGAGGGCTGCACGATCGGCGACCGTGCCCTCGTCGGCTCCGGCGCGATCGTGCTCAACGGCGCGGTCGTCGAGGACGACGCGCAGATCGCGGCCGGCGCCATCGTGTCCGGTTCCATGGTGGTGCCGGCGCGGGCCTTGGCCATCGGCGTCCCGGCGACGATCAAGCCCGACCGTGCCGACCCCGATGGCATCCGGATCGGCATGGAGATCTACCGGGAGCGCGGCCGCACCTACCGAGCCCAGCTGCGCCGCGTCGACTGAGTAGGGTCGCCGCCCGTGCAGCTCGGACGCGTCGGCCTGTGGGCCTTCCAGCTCGACCTCCTGCCGGCGCCGGCCGCCCGTGACACGGCGGCCGAGCTCGAGTCGCTCGGCTACCCGACCCTCTGGGTGCCGGAGGCCGTGAACCGCGACCCGATGGTCAACAGCATGCTGCTCCTCGGGGCCACCGAGCGCCTCGTGCTCGCGACCGGCATCGCCAGCATCTGGTCCCGGGACGCGATGGCGATGCAGGCGGCCCACCTCGGGATCAGCGAGGCCCACCCGGACCGCTTCCTCCTCGGCCTCGGGGTGAGCCACCAGCCGATGGTCGACTTCGTGAAGGGCCATCAGTACGACAAGCCGCTGTCGAAGATGTCCGCCTACCTCGACGCGATGGACGCCGCGATCTACGTGTCGCCGAGGCCCGAGGCACCCCAGCGCGTCCTCGCCGCCCTCGGCCCGAAGATGCTCGCCCTCGCCGCCGAGAAGGCGCAGGGCGCCCACCCGTACTTCGTGCCGGTGGAGCACACACCCCGCGCCCGGGAGGCCCTCGGCGCGGGCCCGCTGCTGTGCCCGGAGCAGGCGGTCGTGCTCGACACGGACCCGGAGTCGGCCCGGGCCGCCGCCCGCCTCCACATGGCGACCTACCTCACCCTGCCGAACTACACGAACAACCTGCGTCGCCTCGGCTGGGACGACGAGGACCTCGACGGGGGCGGCAGCGACGAGCTGGTCGATGCCATCGTCGCGTGGGGCGACGAGGACGCGATCGTGGCCCGCGTGCAGGCCCACCTCGACGCCGGTGCCGACCACGTGGCCGTGCAGGTCCTCGACGCGGCGCCGACGACCCTGCCGCTGCCGCAGTGGCGGACGTTGGCCCCGGCGCTGCTGTCCCTCTAGCTACAGCATCTTGGAGGGCGTGGCGCCCTCCCAGCGGGTGAGGCTCGCTCCCTTGAGCCCGAAGCCGCCCATCCCGAGCATGAAGTCGGCCAGGTGCGCGCTGGCCTGGTGCTGCGCCAGCGCCTCCGCGGACGCCCACTGCTCGCTCACGTGGAACCGCCCGGGGTCGGTGAGGTCGGCCGTGAACGCGTAGTGCTCGCAGCCCTCCTCGGCGTGGGTCGCCTCCATCACCTTGGTGGCCGCCGCGATGAAGGCGTCGCGGTTGGCCGGGTCGAGGTCGATGGTGCCGAGGACGAGGATCGCAGCCATGGCGCCACGTTCTAGCCCGCGGCAGTCGAACCCGGTTGGGGCGTGTCACACCGCGGCCGTAGATTGACCCGCGGGTCAAGGGGGCGTCATCGACGGTTCGAGCACACCAGCGGGCACCAGCACGAGCGCCGGGTGGCGCCTCGTGGCCGCGTCCTGCCGGGTGCGACGGGCCGGCATCCTCCTGGGCGTCCTCGTCGGCCTCGGGTGGACGGCCGGGAAGGTGAGCGTCGGCCTGCTGGTGCAGCGGGCCGTGGACCGCGGCATCGAGGCCGACGACATGGGGGCGCTGCGGCGCTGGGCGATCGCCATCGGCATCGCGGCGGTCGTGGTCGGCACGTTCACCGGCGTCCGCCGGTACATCGCCTTCCGGGAGGCTCGCTGGATCGAGGCCGACCTGCGCGAGCAGCTCTTCGAGCACTTCCAGCGCCTGCACTTCGGGTTCCACGACCGCGCCCAGACCGGTCAGCTCATGAGCCGGGCCAACACGGACCTCCAGCAGATCCAGGCCTTCGTGGTGATGATCCCGCTCACGGTCAGCAACGGCGTCACGGTGCTCGCCGTCACGGTGATCCTCCTCACGATCGACCCGCTCCTCACGCTGCTGGCCCTCGGCAGCCTCCCGTTCATGAACGTGCTCGCGACACGGTTCTCCCGCCGGCTCCACCCTTCCGTGATGGGGATCCAACAGGAGTCGGCCGAGCTGGCCGCGGTCGTCGAGGAGACGGTGGCCGGGGTCCGGGTCGTGAAGGGCTTCGGCGCCGAGGCCGTCCAGGCCGCCCGCCTGCGGGTCGAGGCCGAGGACGTCTACCGCGAGTCGATGGGCGCGGCCCGCGTTCGGGCGACGTACCTGCCCGCCCTCGAGCTGCTGCCGAACATCGGGCTCATCGCCACCCTCGGCTACGGCGGCCACCAGGTGCTCGACGGGTCGCTCACGCTCGGCGAGCTGATCGCCTTCAACGTGTACGTGGTGATGCTGATCTGGCCCCTGCGCATGCTGGGGATGATCATCGCCCAGGGTCAGCGCGCGGCCGCGTCCGCAGAGCGGGTGCACGAGGTCCTCGAGACCACCCCCGGCATCCGCGAGCCGGCCGACGGCGTGTCGCTGCCCGCGACCGGGCCTGACGGCCGCCGCGGCGAGGTGCGCTTCGCCGGTGTGGGCTTCGCGTACAGCCCCAGCCTTCCCGTCGTCCTCGACGGGTTCGACCTCGTGGTGCCCGCCGGCCAGTCCGTCGCGCTGGTCGGCGCCACCGGCTCCGGCAAGACCACGGTCGCCCGGCTGATCCCGCGCTTCTACGACGTGGGCGAGGGCTCCGTGGCGGTCGACGGGGTGGACGTGCGCCGCCTGCGCCTGCGCGAGCTCCGCAAGGCCGTCGGCATCGTCTTCGAGGACACGTTCCTCTTCTCGGACAGCATCGGCGCGAACATCGCCTTCGCCGAGCCGGGTGCCTCGACGGCCCAGATCGAGCGGGCGGCCCGGCTGGCCGGGGCGCACGAGTTCATCGCCGCGCTCCCCGAGGGCTACGACACCCTGATCGGGGAGCGGGGGTACTCGCTGTCGGGTGGGCAGCGGCAGCGGCTGGCCATCGCCCGGGCGATCCTCGCCGATCCCCGCGTGCTGATCCTCGACGACGCCACGTCCTCGGTCGACCCCACCAAGGAGCACGAGATCCGCGACGCCCTCGCCGAGGTCATGCGCGACCGCACGACGATCGTCATCGCCCACCGGCCGGCGACCATCGCGCTCGCCGACCGCGTGGTGCTGATCGCCGACGGCCGGGTGCAGTCCGACGGCACCCACCAGGAGCTGCTGGCCTCGAGCGCCGCCTACCGCGAGGTCCTGGCGGCGGCCGAGCGACGTGTCGACGCGCTCGAGGGGGCGCGCTGACATGTGGATGCAGGGAGGCGTCGACGAGGCCGACCGGCTCGACGCCGAGACCGCCCGCCACCTGATCCGCCGCGCCGGTCGGATGCTGCGCCCCTACCGGCGCCAGACGACCCTCGCGCTCGTGATGGTCGTCCTGTGGACCGCCACCACCCTGGCCGGCCCGTTCCTCGTCCGGTACGGCATCGACCACGGCATCAAGGC
>DATFFY010000297.1:0-4427 GCA_035249805.1 Acidimicrobiales bacterium
CGCTCCATCGTCCAGCGGGCCGCCTTGTCGAGCGACAGCAGCGCGGCGATCTCCTGGCGCACGAGCGGGTCCTCGGCCACCCCCGCGGCGCGCGCCCGCTCCACGACGAGATCGACGCGGCCCGCCCGCTGCGGGTACCAGCGGTACGTGGCGAAGTGGGCCTCGGCCTTGGCGCGGGCCTCCTCGAGAGCCCGCCCCGGCCCGTCCGCGTACGCGGGCCGCCCGAACATGCCGAAGCGTCGCTCGAAGGCGAGCGTGGTGAGTGCCACCTTCCAGCCGTCGCCCACCGCGCCCACCACCGCGTCCCTCGGCAGGCGCGCCTCGGTGAGGAAGACCTCGTTGAACGACTGGTGCCCGTTCATCTGGCGCAGCGGCCGCACCTCCACGCCGGGCTGGCGCATCGGCAGCACGAGGTACGTCAGGCCGGCGTGCTTCGGCACGTCCCAGTCCGTGCGGGCCACGAGCATCGCGAGGTCGGCGTGGTGCGCGCTCGTGGTCCACACCTTCTGCCCGGTGACGACCCACTCGTCCCCGTCGAGCTCCGCCCGCGTCGTCAGGCCGGCGAGGTCCGACCCCGCGCCCGGCTCGCTGAACAGCTGGCACCACGTGACCTCGCCCGTGACGGTGGGCAGCAGGTAGCGGTCGCGCACCTCGTCGGGCCCGTGGGCGAGGATCGTCGGCGCGGCCAGGAGCATCCCGCCGCCGATCGGCTGACCGACCGCCCCGGCCGCGACGAGCTCAGTCCCCACCACCTCGTCGGCCCAGGTCGGCAGCTCCTGGCCGCCCCAGCGGGTGGGCCACGACGGCGCCGCCCACCCGGCCTCGGCCAACCGGTGCCGCCACTCGACCAGCGGCAGGTCCGGGTCCCACGCGTCGGCCACGAACGCCCGCACCGCCGCCCGCACCTGCTCCGCGTCCACGGCGGCTCGCCGAGCGATCGCTAGCCGGCTTCGGCGACGGCCTTGACCTTCTCGAGGGTGCGGAGCATGTCGCGCTCGTTGCGACGCTGGCGGAGGAAGCCGCCGAGCGGCCGCCAGACCTTCGTCCAGAGGTTGTCGCCCAGGTCGAAGGACTCGGTGACGTCGGTGCCGCCGCCGGGCGCGGCCGCGAACTCGTAGCGCCACACGTTCACCGGCCGGTCGCCCATCACGACGGCGAACTCGAACACCTCGCCGGGCACGCACTCGGTGATCTTGCACGTGGTCCAGTACGTCGGGCCCATCTCGTTGCGCTTCACGTGGCCGCGGTACTTCACGCCGACGGCGGGACCGGTGGCCCCCTCCAGCCACTCGGCCTCGAAGACCTCGGGGCTGTACTCGCCCATCTTCGTGATGTCGCTGACGAGCTCCCACACCTTCTGGGGCTCGGCGTCCATGTGCAGGGTGACCGCGGCTCGCATGCGCGCACCCTAGAGCTTCAGCGGAGCTGCGGCATGACCTGCTCGGCGAAGAGGCGGAGCGTCGTGGTGTCGGGGTAGTCGCTGCACCACGGGTAGAAGCCGGTGCAGCCGAGGTCCACGTAGGCCTGGATCTTCTCGGCCACCTGCTCGGGGGTGCCGACGAGGTTGCCCTCGGTCCAGCTGTCCACCGGCTCGCCCCAGAACGAGCGGGAGCCGGCGGCGGCGACCTCGGCCTCGGTCTCCCGGACGAACACCTCGGGCGACCACGTCTTCTGGATCTCGTCGTAGTCCCGGCCGACCGCGGCGCAGTGCTCCTTGAGGACCTCGGCCTTGTGGGCCCACTCGTGCGGCTTGCCGCCGAAGTTCGACGCGTCGGCGAGCCGCGCCACCACCCGGAGCGTCAGCTGCTCACCGCCGCCGCCGATGAGGACCGGCGGGTGCGGCTGCTGCAGCGGCTTGGGGTCGCACTGCGCCCCCTTGAGCTCGTAGTGCTTGCCGGCGTACGAGACGTCCGGCTCGGTCCACATGGCCTTCACGATCTCGACGGCCTCCCGCAGCATGCCGATGCGGTCCTTGGCCGACGGGAACCCGTAGCCGTAGCCGTTGAACTCGTGCTCGTACCACCCGGCCCCGACGCCCCAGTCGAGACGGCCGCCGGAGATCACGTCGACGGTGCTCGTGATCTTCGCGAGGAGCGCCGGGTTGCGGTACCCGTTGCAGCCGACCATCTGCCCGAGGCGGATGCGGGAGGTGCGCTGGCTGATCGCGGCCACCGTCGTCCAGCACTCGAACACGGCCTCGTGGGCCGGCACGGGCACGTTGTGGAAGTGGTCGTACCACCAGAGGGAGTCGTAGCCGAGCTCCTCGGCGAGGACGGCGACGTCGACCGCCGTCGCCCACTTCGCCTGCGGGTCGGCGATGGAGGACAGCTCCATCTTCCAGCCCTGCGGGAAGAACACTCCGAAGGTGAGCGCAGACATGGGACCCCCCGGTCTCTCGGTGTGGACACCGAGTGTCTACCGGGAGATAGGCCGGACGCGACGGGTCCCCCCGGCCAGCAGCGGCGCAGGGGGACCCGGTGGTGTGGGCCGGTCGATGCCTAGCGGAAGACGCTGCGCCGACCGCGGCGGCCGGTGGCCATGCGGTACACGAGCAGGCAGAGGATCGCGCCGATCGTCGAGCCCACGATCCCGACCGGACCGAAGCCGACGTCCTCGCCGTCGCTGCGGAACAGCGCGTCGGCGAGGAACCCGCCGACGAACGAGCCGACGATGCCGAGCAACATGGTGCCGCCGATCGTCATGGGGTCGTCGCCCGGCACCAGCGCCCGTGCGAGGAACCCGGCGATGAGACCGATGATCGCTAGGGAGATGATGAACCAGAGCATTGCCGCCTCCGTTGAGTTGGGATGAGTGGCCAGCCACTACCCCCCTTGGGAGAACGCAAACCGACGGCCTTCCGACATCGGGCGCGATGTGCGGATCGCACCTGGGCGATACCGTCGGGCGCGTGATCTCCGACGAGGAGCTGGCCGCGGAGGCGCTGGCCGCCGACCCCGATCAGGCGCTGCCCGACGGTGCCGTGCCCCTGTCCGTCGCGCTCGGCGGCGACGAGCCGCTGCTGCCCGGCTGGTACATGCCCGCGCCTGACGCCGGCACCACCGCCCGCCCGGGGTGGCGCCGGCGCGTCGGCGTCGGCCTGATCACGACGTTCGTGCTGATCAACGCCGCCGGCCTCTGCAGCACGTACGGCTCGGTCGTGCTCGCCTGAGCCGGCAGCGAGCGGTCAGCTCAGAAGAGCGAGTCGCACTTGTGGTCGACGTAGCGCAGCTCGTCGGCGGCGGCGGGTGACCGGCTCCAGGTGTCGCACGCGTCCTCCGCCTCGCTGCGCAGCATCGGCACCGCGACGACCGTGCCGAGCGCGACGACGAAGCCGACCATCGTCGCCAGCACGCGGTACTCGCCGAGGGCCTCGTGGTCGCGGAGCCCGCTGACCACGAGGATCAGCCCGAGGAGCACGACGGCGCCGGCGATCAGCACGGCGGCGGTCCAGTTGTCCGCGATCTGGAAGCCGACGTCCTGGAAGAACTTCTCCAAGGGGATCCTCCTCCGCCTCACCCGCCTGCCTGGTTCGAGGCTACGTAGATCGGCACGACGGCGACGCGGCTTGAGCCCGTGCCCGCCGACCCGTCCCGCTTCGCCCGACTTGTCCGGTTCGTGCGGTTGGCGGGATGCATGGGCAGGCTGGCCACGACCGTCGGTACGCTCGCCCATCGTGGGGTGGCGGGAGCGACGTGCGGCCGTACTGGAGGAGATCGCCGGGTTGCGGCGAGCGCTCGAGGCTCTGTCACCGCCGGACTGGGCGGCCGCGACGACCTGCGGCGCGTGGACGGTCGGCGACTGCGCCGCGCACGTCGCGCAGGGCATCGTGAACCAGCAGAAGGCCTTCAAGCTGGTTCCCCGGCCCGTAGCCCCGTCGCCGTCGCACAGGTTGGGGGCACCAGTGTGCCGACCTGGCGCTGCCATGCCCCGAACCTCGTAGGCCGCCGGTCGCTACGGTGCCGGCATGGCCACGGCGGACGACGAGCGCAGCGCGGCGCTGGCCGCCGCCCGGCCCGTCATCGAGGCGGTGGTGTGGTGCACCATGGCCACCGTCGGTCCCGACGGCGCGCCCAGGACGCGCCTCGTGCACCCGATCTGGGACTGGGACCTCGGCATCGGCTGGGCGACGAGCCGCGGCACCCCGCTGCGCCGTCGTCACCTCGCCCACCACGCCGGTGTCAGCTGCTAGTACTGGAGCCCCGCGCACGACATCGCCAACCTCGACTGCCACGCCGAGTGGTCGAGCCCCGGGGATAAGCAGGCGATCTGGGACCGCTGCAGCGCCGACCCGGAGCCGATGGGCTTCGACCCCGCGACGATGTTCCCCGACGGCCCCGCCGGCGCGGCCTTCGCCCCGATCCAGCTCACCCCGTACCGCATCCGCACCCACCTCGTGGCCGCCGCGACGAGCGGACGACCCGCGACCA
>DATFFY010000298.1:0-4428 GCA_035249805.1 Acidimicrobiales bacterium
CCGCGCCGCCTGACGTCCCCTCGCGTCGCGCCCCGCCCCCCACCGTTCTCGCGACGGCCAGCACACACTTCCGTGTCCGCAGCGTCGCGGGTTCGAGGGGTGGCAGCGTTCCCGCGACCGACGGCGCACACTTCCGTGTCCGCAGCGTCGCGAGTTCGATGCGCGGTGGCGGTGGCAGCACGGGTGCGCCATATGGCGGGATCGGGGGGCGACGGCACCATCGGGCGCGGGTACCGTCGCCGCATGCTCGAGATGCGGGAGGCGTGCGAGCGCTGCGACGCGGCGCTGCCACCGGGGAGCGGCGCCGTGATCTGCAGCTACGAGTGCACGTTCTGCCCGAGCTGCGGCGACGCCATGTCCGGCACGTGCCCCAACTGCGGCGGCGAGCTCGTGGCCCGCCCTCGACGAGCCGTCTGACGCGGGCGCCGTGGGCGACGTCGCGGTCGCAGTGGTGGCGGCGTTCTTCGCCGGGATGGGCCTGCTCGCGCTGGCCCGACCCGAGCAGATCGTCGAGCGGTTCGGGATCGACCTCGGCGGGGCCGACGCCCGGAACGAGGTGCGGGCCGTCTACGGCGGGTTCGGGGTCGCCGTCGCGACGGTGCTGGGCGTCGCCATCGGCACCGACGGCGGCTTCCGCGACGGGGTGCTCGTCACGATCGCCGTCGCCCTGGGCGGGATGGCCACCGGTCGCCTGGTGGGCGTCGTGCTCGAGCGACCGGGCGTCCGGTCGCAGACCTCGCTCTTCCTCCTCGTGGAGCTCGTGCTCGCGGGGCTGCTGCTCCTCGGCCTGACCGGCTGACGACGCGCGAACATCTCGGCGTGGGCACCACGTGGGCGAGCTGGCGGCGGGCACGGGTCCCCTTCACGTCCGGGCGCCTCACGGTGGCGGGCTACGACGTGGGGGACCACGGCGGCGCGCCGGTGACGTTCTGCCACGGGTACCCGTCGGCGTCGGTCGACATCGCGCCGGTCCTCGACCGCCTCGGCACCGGCGTCCGGCTGCTGGCCCTCGACCTGCCCGGCTTCGGCGCGTCGGACAAGCCGCTCGGCCACCCGTACTCGATCGCCGCTGCGTCCGACGCGGTCGAGGCGCTCTGGGCCGTCTGCGGCGTCACGAGCACCGTCCTCGCGGTGCACGACTACAGCGTCTCCGTGGGACAGGAGCTGCTCGCCCGCCGGGCCGAGGGCGGGTTGGCGGTCGAGCTCACGGGCGTGGTGTGGATGAACGGCGGGATCTACCCGGACCTCCACCGGCCGACCGTCGGCCAGCAGCTGCTCCTGTCCGACGACGGCGCCGCGCTGGCGGCCGCCATGGACGAGGCGATGTTCACCGACGGCATCCGCGGCACCTGGGGGGAGCGGGTGCCCTTCGACGAGGGTGCGGTCGCCGCGATCTGGGCGTCGATGGAGGAATCCGATGGCGCGCGGCAGATGCACGCGCTCCTCCACTACATCGCCGAGCGCCGCGAGCACGCCGACCGCTGGTCCGCCGCGCTCGAGGGCAGCGACCTCCCCACGGTGTTCGTCTGGGGCGACCTCGACCCGGTGTCGGGGGCGCACATGATCGCCAGGGTCGAGGAGCGGCGCGTGCGGGCCCGCATCGAGCGGCTGGCCGATGTCGGCCACTGGCCGACGCTGGAGGC
Source organism: Acidimicrobiales bacterium (assembly GCA_035249805.1). Lineage (GTDB taxonomy): Bacteria > Actinomycetota > Acidimicrobiia > Acidimicrobiales > VFJN01 > VFJN01. The sequence continues at coordinate 1,644 of DATFFY010000298.1, forward strand.
CCCCGACGAGGTGGCCGCGGCCCTCGTGTCGCTCCTCTAGGAGAGCAGCCGCTCCCGGAAGAGGTCGAGGACCTGGTCGAGGGCGGCGCGGGTCGGCTGCCCGGGCTCGTCGATGAGGTGCTCGGTGACGACCGAGTGCGGGTTCTTCATCACCGCGGTCGGGTTGGCCGAGTCGTCCTCCAGCTCGATGGCGACGAAGCCGTCACCGAGCTCGTCGCGCAGGAACTGGAAGCGCTCCGGTGGGACGAAGCGGTCGCCCTTGAAGCGCAGCCCGAGGACGGTGAGGCCCTCGTCGTCGCAGCGCTGCTTCACCTCGTCCAGGTCCGCGCGGGAGCAGTCGATGTTGGCCTTGTGGCGCTTCGTGATGCCCAGCGGCATCGACGGCTGGGACAGCACCGGCGCGAGGAGCGCCGGCTCGGTGGCCATCGCGAGCGCGAAGCCACCGGTGAAGCACATCCCGATCGCGCCCACGCCCGGCCCGCCGCAGCGCTCGTGCTCGGCCCGGGCGAGGGCCCGCAGCCAGTCGATGCACGGCGACGTCCGCCCCGAGGTCCAGGTCGCGAACTCCCGGCTGACGCAGGCCGGCCCGATCGAGCTGAGCATGTACCAGCTGGCGGTGCCCCGCCCCGCCGCCACGATGTCGAACCCGGGCCGGCCGAACAGGTGGGGCAGGACCGCCGTGCACCCGATGTCCACGACCCGGTCCGCGAACTCCAGGACCTTGGGCGTGATGCCGGGCATCTCGGCCATCACGATGACCGCCGGGCCGGTCCCCCGACGGAAGACGTCACGGGTCTTGCCGTCGTGGGTGAAGGTGGTGCGCTCGTACCGCTCGAGGAGCTCGGACACGGCCATGGCGCAGCAACGTACAGTTCCCGACGCCATGGCACCCGAGGGCCTCACCGAGGAGCAGCAGCAGCGCCGTCGCGCCGCGGTCGCCGACCTGATGCCGACCACGCCGTTCCTCTCCGGCCTCGGGATCGTGGTCGAGCGCTTCGAGCCGGACCTGGCGGTGATCCGGCTGCCGTTCCGCGAGGACCTCACCAACGACGGCACCTACTACCACGGGGGTGTCATCGCCTCGGTGATCGACACCACCGGCGCGCTGGCGGCCTGGTCGAACCACGACTTCGAGAAGGGCGCCCGGGCGTCCACGATCGCGATGTCGGTGCAGTACGTCGGCGCCTGCAAGCGGTCGGACCTCGTCTGCACGGCGCGGGCGGTGAAGCGGGGCAAGGAGCTCACCTTCACGGAGATCACCGCGGCCGACGGCGACGGGGCCGTCGTGGCCCACGCCGTGCAGACCTACCGCATCGTGTAGGAAATCGTTTCCATCCGGATGGGCTAGGTTGCGCAGGGTGCGCTGGCTGGGGGGCCTCCGCGGAGCGTGGAACGACTTCCGCCGGACGATCATGTACACGCTGCTGGCCCGGCAGCGGACGTGGGTCATCTGGCTCTTCGTCACGGCGGCGGGCTGGGTCCTCGTCCAGATCGGGACCGCCGACACCCTGCGCAAGCTCGTGGACGACGGCGTCGTCGAGCGGTCCCGCCCGGTCGGCGAGCTCGTCGAGCTGCTGGTCGGCCTCGCGTTCCTCGGCCTCGTCTTCGGCCTCGGCCTGCGCCAGGTCATCGCCCGCCTGACCTACCACCTCGAGTTCGAGCTCCGCGTCTGGCTCTACGAGCGGCTGCAGTCGACCGACCCGCAGCGCCTCGACGGGCTGGCCACCGGGCAGATGGTCACCCGCGCGATGACGGACCTGCTCCTGCTCGAGCTGGTGATCCTCATCGTCCCGACGGTGGCCATCATCGGGCTGTCGCTGTTCGCCGTCTTCGTGCTCATGGCGATCATCCACCCGTGGCTCGCCCTGCTCGCCATCACGGTCATCCCGGTGAACTTCGCCATCGTGATGCGCATCCGCCGCCGCCTCTGGGGCATGTCGTGGGTGACGCTGGACCGCCGGGCGAAGGTCACGACCGTCATCGACGAGTCCGTGCGGGGCGCCCGGGTCGTGAAGGCGTTCGGGCGGGAGGAGCACGAGCGAGGACGGCTGGCCGCCGCGGCGCGCGCCGCGTACGGCGTGGCGATGACCCGGGCCCGCCTCGTGGCCCGGTACGACCTCGTCCTCGCCGCGATGCCGGGCCTCGTGATGGCGATGCTCACGTGGCTCGGCGCCTGGGAGGGCGTCAACGGCCGACTGACCGTCGGCGACCTCTACCTGTTCTTCGCCTACGCGCTCACCTTCGCCGCGTTCGCCCGCCTCTTCGCGACGGTGCAGTCGATCTGGCAGTTCGCGAAGACGGGGGCGGGGCGGATCTTCGAGCTCATCGCCTACGCGAAGCCCGCCGTCGTCACCCGGGGCGTCCCCCTGCCGGAGGCCGGCGAGGGGCTGGTGCTCGACCGCGCCGTCGTGCGGATCAACGACCACCCGGTGCTCGGCCCGCTGAGCTGCACCGCCGCCCCGGGCGAGGTCGTCGTGGTGTCCGGGCCCCCCCGCTCGGGCAAGACGACCTTCGCCCGCCTGGTGGCGGGAGGCTGCCTGCCCGACGCCGGGATCGTGACCGTCGACGGGGTCGACCTCGCGGTCGCCGACCCGGTCGCCCTGCGGCGGGCCGTGCGGGTGGTCGTCGAGGACCCCTTCCTGTTCGGCCGGTCGGTCCGCGACAACCTGCTGCTGGGCGCGCCGACGGGGACGACCGAGCCGATGCTGTGGGCGGCGCTGGACGCCGCCGGCGCGCGGCAGGTGGTCGAGGACCTCCCACAGGGCCTCGACACGGTGCTCGGCGA
>DATFFY010000299.1:0-2689 GCA_035249805.1 Acidimicrobiales bacterium
GGACGGCGGCCGCGCCGCCGGCGTTGTCCGCGGCAGCCTCGAACCAGCCGTCGAGGTGGCCCTGCAGCACCACATAGCCGGCCGCGGGGTCGGAGGGCGGACGAGCGGCGACGACGTTGTGGAGGGTGGCCGGCACCTCGGCGCCCATCGCACGAACCCGGACGCGGCGCCCGACGACCGCCCCTGCGTCCACGAGCGACACGACGACGGGGATGTCCTGGCGCACCTGCAGCGCGATCAGGGCGTCGTGCTCGCGGTCGCCCTCGAGGATCGCGGCAACGCCGCCGCTCGCCGCGATCGCGCGCACCGGCGTGGCGACGTCGGCGAGCAGGTTGTTCCACTCCGGGCTCACCTGCTCGTACGGGACGAACCCGCAGTCGCCGGGGCCGACCTGGTCGACCGGCCGCACGACGCAGGTGATGCCCGCGGCTGGGGTCGTGGCGCCGAGCCGGAAGGCGCTCTCGGTGCGGAACGAGGCGCCGTCGTCGAGCCGCACGAGGGCCGGGTCGTGCCCGGGCGCGTAGTCGACGGACCAGACCGTCGACGGGCGGTCGTGCCGGAGCACCGAGTACCCGGCCGCTGTCAGCGCGGCCGCGGCGTGGTCGGCCGCCGCCGCCATGCCCGGCGACCCGAAGCGGCGGTAGGTCGGAGGTCGCGACACGTCGAGGATGGCGTCGAGATGCGCCGACGGGTCGCCCCCGCCCCCCACACCCACCGTTCTCGCGACGGTCGCCGTACGAAGGTGTGTGCCAGCCGTCGCGAGTTCGGGGGTGGTGGAGGCCAGGACCACGGCCAGGGCCACGACCAGGGGCAGCGCGAGCGCGAGCGGGCGGCTCACGCGTGGGCCTGCCAGGTGTCGACCATCGTCGCGTAGCGGCCTCCGGCGGCGAGCAGGTCCGCGTGGGTGCCGAGCTCGACGATCCGGCCGTCGTGGACCACCGCGATGCGGTCGGCCCGCCTGGCGGTGGCGAGGCGGTGGGCGATCAGGATCGACGTGCGACCCTCGAGCAGCGCGTCGAGCGCCTCCTCGATGCGGGCCTCGGACCGCAGGTCGAGGTTGGAGGTGGCCTCGTCGAGCACGAGGATCCGCGGCCGGGCGAGGAAGGCCCGGGCCAGCGCGAGCAGCTGGCGCTCGCCGGACGACAGGGAGACCCCCCGCTCGTGCACGGGCGTGTCGATGCCGTCGGGCAGCCGCTCGAGCAGCTCGCCGAGCCCGACGAGCCGGCATGCCTCCACGACCTCGTCGTCGGTCGCGTCGGGGCGGGCGAAGGCCACGTTCTCCCGGATCGATCCCCCGAAGAGGAACGCTTCCTGGGGGACGGTGCCGACCTGGCGGCGCACCGACGCGAGGGTGACGTCGCGGATGTCCACGCCGTCGAGGAGCACTCGGCCCTCGGTCGGGTCGTAGAGCCGGTTCACGAGCTTGGCGATCGTGGACTTCCCCGCCCCCGTCTCCCCCACGAACGCGAACGTCTCGCCGGCGGGGATCGTGAGGTCGACGTGGTGGAGCACGGGTCGCCCCGGGTCGTACTCGAAGGTCACGCCCTCCAGCCGCACCTCGCCGGCGAGCACCGGAAGATCGAGGGCCCCGGGCCGCTGCGCGACGGTCGGCGCCTCGGCGAACAGATCGCGCAGCTTGCGGATCGAGGCCTGCCCCTGCTGGTAGGTGTTGTAGAGCTGCACGAGCTGCTGGATCGGGGCGAAGAACGCCGTCAGGTACAGCACGAACGCCACCAGCTCGCCGATCTCGAGCGAGCCGTCGAGCACCCAGCGGCCGCCGACCACGAGGATGACGACCTGCCCACCGAGGCCGACGACCTCGGTGATGCCGCCGTACGCGCCGCCCACGATCGCCGTGCCGTCGTTGGCCTTGCGGTACCGCAGCGCGGTGGAGCGGTGCTCCGCCACGTTGCGACGCTGGCGGTTGTGCGCGGTCACGATGCGCACGCCGGACAGGCTCTCCTGGAGGTGGGCCATCACGTCGGCGATGCGGTCGCGCACGTCGTCGAAGCGGGGGTCGCTGGCCGCTCGGTACCAGAGCGTGGCGGCGACCATGACCGGCACGACGACCAGCAGCGTCACCGCGGCGAGCGGCGGGTTGAGCCAGATCAGGACGCCGGTGACGAAGGCCATGGTGAGGCCCTGGACGAACAGCTGGACGAGGCCCTCCTGGAGCAGCTGCGTGAGGTTGTCGAGGTCGCTCGTCATGCGGGTCATCAGCCGGCCCGCCTTCTCGCGCGAGAAGAAGGCGACCGACAGGCGCTGGAAGTGCGCGAACACGCGGCAGCGCAGGTCGTAGAGGAGGCGCTCGCCGACCCGACCGGTCCACGCGATGCGGGCCCGCGTCGTGACCGCGCCGATCACCACCGTCGAGAGGTACACGAGGGCGACGACCACGATGGTGGTGCGGCTGCCGGCCCGGATGCCGTCGTCGATGGCGACCTTGGTGAGGAGGGGCCCGGCCTGCAGCGCGGCCGTCTCGAGGACGACGAGCGCCACCGATCCCGTCAGCGCGGCGCGGTGGGGTACGAGCAGGCGGCGCAGCGAGAAGGGGCGGCGGTCGGCCTGCACCGGCTCGTAGGCCACCCGCTCGTCCTGGTGGTCCGGTTCCTGCTCGAGCAGCTTGTCGACCCGGGCCTGCATCTCCTGCGGCACGCCGGCGAAGGGCAGTCCCTGCCGGTGGGGGCTG
>DATFFY010000300.1:0-8738 GCA_035249805.1 Acidimicrobiales bacterium
AGGTGGAACACGGCGACGTACGACGATCGCACCCCCTGGCGCAGCAGGGTGACGAGCGAGCGGTCGCGGACGCGGGCGCGCAGCCAGCGTCCGGCGTGGTCGAGGGGCGGTCCCGAGATCGAGGTGAACGACGCGATGCGCCCCTCGAGGCGCGGGTCCCGGATGGCGGACCAGCTCTGGATCGAGCCCCAGTCGTGGCCGACGAGGTGGACGGGCCGATCGGGGCTGACGGCGTCGACGACGGCGGCGAGGTCGCCGACCAGGTGGTCGATCGCGTAGCCGTCGGTGGTGGCCGGCGCGGTGGACCGTCCCGCGCCCCGCACGTCGTGCGCGACGACGTGGTGGCCGTGGTCGACGAGCGCCTCGGCCACGGGCTCCCACACCGCGGAGGTGTCCGGGAAGCCGTGGACGAGGACGACGGTCGGGTCGTCCGGATCGCCCCACGTGCGGACGTGCAGGTCCACGCCGTCGCGGGCGAGCGTGCGATCGCTCGCGCTCGGCTCAGCCACGGCGGGCGCGGAGCTCGGCGCCGCGGGCCACGATGCGGCCGACCACGTCGAGGACGGGCGTCGGCAGGAACCGGGTCGCGTACCAGACGGCCCAGGACTCGACCCCCACTGGCACCACCGACCGGTTCCGCTTGACGGAGCTCACGATCGCCTTGGCGACGATGTTCGGCGAGTGGGCGCGGGCGAAGCCCTTGCGGGCGATCTCGGCCGTCCTCGCGCCGTGGTCGCCGAGGTACCGCGTGTTGGTGGCGATCGGCGTGTTGATGAAGCCGGGGCAGATGACCGAGACGCCCACGCCCTTGGCGGCCCAGTCGGCCCGGAGCGAGCGCGACAACGACAGCGCGGCGGCCTTGGTGGCCGAGTACGCGGGCGTCTCGGCCGTCGGCACGTAGCCGAGGCCCGAGGACACGTTGACGACCTGCCCGGAGCCCCGGGCGATCATCGCCGGGCCGAACGCCGCGCAGCCGTTGACGATCCCCCGGAGGTTCACGCCGATGATGGCGTCCCAGTCCGCCGGGGTGGTGTCGAGGAAGCGCCCGGACATCCCGATGCCGGCGTTGTTCACGACGACGTCGGGCACGCCGTGCTCGCGCTCGATCGTGGCGGCGAGCTCCGTCACCGCCACCTGGTCGCTCACGTCGACCGCGTACGCCTGGTGGCCGGAGCCGAGCTGCTCCACCGTCTCCTTGGCGGCGGCCTCGTCGATGTCCACCACGAGGACGCGGGCACCCGCCGCGGCGAGGGCCGCCGCGGTCGCGCGGCCGATGCCGCTGCCCGCGCCGGTGACGACGGCGAGCGAGCCGGGGAGCGAGACCTTCGACATCGAGCCTCCTTGCGCCCCTTGCCGGGGCGACCGCATTCAGATACCGTGAGAATCTGAACCAGATGCTCACGGTATCCGAGCGGGAGGGCACATGGCAAGGGCCGCCACGACGACACGACGGGCCGACAGCCAGGCCCGCACGCGGCAGCTCGTGCTCGAGGCGGCCGAGCGGCTCTTCGTGGCCAACGGGTTCGGCGCCACCTCGCTCGACGACATCGCCCGCGAGGCCGGGTTCTCGAAGGGCGCCGTCTACTCCAACTTCGCGGGCAAGGCCGACCTCTTCTTCGCCATCGTCGAGCAGCAGTTCGACGAGCTCCGCCAGCGCCTCCGGTCCGCGGTCGAGGCGGAGGACGACGCCCTCTCCCGCCTGGCCGCCGTCGGCACCTGGTACCAGGAGTTCCTCCGGGTCGAGTCGGGCTGGGCCCGCTCGCTCCCCGAGGTCGCCGCGCTCGCCGCGCAGGACGACGACGCCCGGCAGCGGTTCAGCAGCCTGCTCCAGTCGATCGAGTCGTCGATCACCGAGCTCACGGCCCAGCAGCAGGAGTCCCTGGGCATCCAGTTCGGCCTGCCGCCGGACCAGGTCGCCGCGCTCGTCGTCGCCCTCGTCATGGGGCTCGCCGTCCGCAGCCTGCACGACCTCGAGTCCCCACCCGAGCTCTTCAACACCGCGCTCGCGCGCTTCCTCCTCCCGATCTGATCAGCTGATGCCCGCGGCGACGAGGTGGGGGTCCCCGGTGTGGGCCGCCTGCTGCTCGGCGTGGCGCTCGTAGGCCCACCCTGGGCCGCGCACGATGTAGCTCAGCCGGTCCTTCCACGTCGTCGAGTGCGCCACGTCGCGGACGATGTCGAGCAGCTCGTGCGTGGCGATGCGCAGCGGCGAGAACGAGTCGAGGTTCTTCGTCAGGCCGTAGACGACGGTCTCCTCCTCGCGCTGGAACGTGCCGAAGAGGCGGTCCCAGAGGATGAGGATGCTGCCGTGGTTCCGGTCGATGTACCGGCGGTTGCTGCCGTGGTGGACGCGGTGGTGCGACGGCGTGTTCAGCACCTCTTCGCCCGGCCCGATCGAGCGGATCGTGTCCGTGTGGATCCAGTACTGGTACAGCAGGTTGATGCCGCGGGCCTGCTGGATGAGGCCTGGGCGGATGCCGGCGCGGGCGAGCAGGCCGTACGGCACCCACACGCCGAGCACCTCGGCCACCGGCTGCCGGAGCGCGGTCGAGAGGTTGTAGCGCTCGCTCGAGTGGTGGACGACGTGGATCGCCCACATGCCCCGGGCCTCGTGCATGAAGCGGTGGTTCCAGTAGTAGATGAAGTCCCAGCCGACCACGGCGAGGCCCCAGGCCATCGGTCCGTTGCCGAGGTCGCGGGCCTGGCCCTTCCGCCACTGCCGGGTGGCGCTCGTCCGATCGGCCAGCCACGTCGAGAGCGCGAGGCCGCCGGCACCGACGGCCACCGGACCGGCGACTAGCTGGACGCGGTCGGCCCACCGCCGCGACGAGTTCTGGCCCGGCCCGGCCACACCCGGATGTGGCGGCTCCGGGCCAGAACTCGTCCGGTCGGCGATGGTGGTGAGGACGGCGGCGGTGACGGCGGTGCCGACGAGGGCCTTGCCGAAGCGGCCGCGCCCGGGCGTGACCCGCTTGGCCAGCGCGCCCGCGGCGAAGGGCATCAGCAGCGAGCCGACGCCCATGGAGAGGCTGGCGATCGTGTCGTTGCGCTCGTAGTCGGCGGCCGACGGCCCCTCCACCTCGGCCCGGCGCCGCAGCGCCCGGCGTTCGGCCTCCATCGAGCCGAAGTAGAAGGGGATGGCGAGGACCGTCGCGTCCAGGCCCTGCCCCGGTGCCATCAGTCGGCTCCGTCCGCGCTGTGCTCGAGGAGCAGGGCCCGGAACTCGGCCTCGGTGGCGTCGGCGGGAGCGGTGGCCTGCAGGAACGCCTCGACGGCCTCGACGAACGCGTCCGGCGCGTCGGTGGGGAGGAAGTGGCCGACCCCGGGCACCACGACGAGCGTGCTCCCGGGGATGAGCTCGTGGGCGGCGTGCGCGTGCTCGACGGGGATGACCCGATCGCGGTCGCCCCAGAGGATGAGCGTCGGCACCTCGCTCGCGAGGTACAGCCGGTCGCGGGCGCTGACGCGCTGGCCCCACGGGTCGATGACCGACCGGACGGTGTGGATGAACGCGAGCCGGCCGCGCGTCTCCGACAGACCGGCGTAGCTGCGCCAGACCTCGCGGGCGGTGGGGCCGAGGCGCACGCCGCGCCGGGCCACCCAGCTGCTCACCGCGTCGAGGACCGCGTGCACCTGGCTGCTCAGCAGGATCGGCATGACGAGCTCGCTGCCGGGGAGGCTCACGGCGCGCAGGAACGGCGCCACCTCCTTGCCCAGCCCGCCGCTGGCCACGAGGACGAGGCGCTCGCACCGCTCCGGGAACATGTAGGCGAGCTGCAGCGCGACGCCCCCGCCGAGGGAGTGGCCCACGAACGTGGCCCGCTCGATGCCGAGGGCGACCATGAGGTCCCGGAGCCCGCTGGCGTAGGCCCCGAGGGAGTAGTCGCCCCGAGGCTTGGCCGACTCACCGTGGCCGAGCAGATCGGGTGCCAGCACGGTGTACCGGTCGGCCAGCGCCGGCATCACCTCGTGCCAGGTGGTCGAGCTGCCGGCCAGCCCGTGCACGAGCACGATGGCAGGGCCGTCGCCGGCCATGCGGTAGCCCACCTCGTGGCCGTGCAGGCGGATGTGGCGGAGGCGGAGGTCGTGGCGGCGGATCGGCACCCGGCAATGCTGGCAGCGGGGAGCGGGCCGTGGCCACCTCGGGCGGTCGCCGCGGGCCCGTGCCAGGATGCCGGGCATGGCGAAGTGGACGGCGGCGGACATCCCCGACCAGACCGGGCGGACGATCCTCATCACCGGGGCGAACAGCGGCCTCGGCCTCCGATCGGCGGAGGCCCTCGCTGCCGCGGGGGCGCGGGTGCTCATGGCCTGCCGGAACGCCGAGAAGGCGGCCGCGGCGCAGAAGGAGGTGGCCGCGAAGGCCACCGGGCCGGATCCCGAGGTCGTGTCCCTCGACCTGTCCGACCTGGACGACGTCGCTCGCAGCGCCGACGGCCTCGTGGCGGAGCTCGGCCACCTCGACGTCCTGCTCAACAACGCGGGGGTGATGGCCGTGCCCCTGGCGCGGACCCCCCAGGGCTACGAGATGCAGATGGGGACGAACCACCTCGGCCACTTCGCGCTCACCGGGCGCCTGCTGCCGCTCCTCCTGAAGTCCGGCGCGCCCCGCGTCGTCACGGTGTCGTCGTTCGGGCACAAGCCCGGGCGCATCCGCTTCGACGACCCCAACTGGGAGAAGGGCCGCTACCACGCCTGGCCCGCGTACTTCCAGACCAAGCTCGCCAACCTGCTGTTCACCGCGGAGCTGGACCGCCAGGCGCGCGAGGCCGGGACCAAGCTCGTCGCGGCGGCGGCCCACCCGGGGTACGCGTCGACGAACCTGACCGCCTCCGGCCCGGGCTCGTTCAGCCCGTTCGTCCGCCGCGGCGGGGAGCTGGTCGACAAGGTGTTCGGCCAGTCCGACGCGAAGGGCGCCCTGCCGCAGCTCTACGCCGCGACCATGCCCGACGTGGAGGGCAACGACTACTGGGGCCCGGACGGGTTCCTGGAGCAGCGCGGCCACCCGACGAAGGTCGGTCGCACCCGCCGCGCCGCCGACGCGGACGCCGCGCAGCGCCTGTGGTCCCTCAGCGAGGCCCTGACCGGCGTCACCTTCGCCTGGACCTGACGCTCAGCGGCGGTCGTCGAGGAAGGGGAAGCGGGCCCGCGTGGCGGCGACGACGTCGGGGTCCACGTCGACCACGACGATCTCCTCCTCGGCCCCCGCCTCGGCCAGCACCTCGCCGAGGGGGTCGATCGCGATCGTCCCGCCGGCGTGCTCGGTGCCGTCGCCCGCGGTCCCGGCGCGGTTCACGCCGACGACGTAGGCCTGGTTCTCGATGGCCCGGGCCACGAGCAGCGCCCGCCAGTGGGCGTGGCGCTTGGCCGGCCAGTTGGCCACGACCGCGTAGCAGTCGGTGCCGAGGGCCTGGGCCCAGAGCTGGTCGCCGAAGCGGAGGTCGTAGCAGACGGCCGGGCTGAGCCGGACGCCATCGACGTCGACGGTGATGGTGCCGTCGCCGGCCGCGTAGCTGTCGTGCTCGCGGCCGTAGGTGAACGGGTGCTGCTTCGCGTAGCGGTGCCGCTCCCCCGCCGGGCCGGCCAGCACGAAGACGTTGTGCGGGAGCTCGTCGCCGTCCGCCCGCTCGGGCACGGAGCCCCCGACCCAGATCCCGTGGGCGACCGCCTGGTCGCCCAGCCACTGGGCGGTGGGGCCCTCGACCGGCTCGGCCACCAGGTCGGTCGCCATGGTGAACCCGGTGGCGAACGTCTCGGGGAGGAGCACGAGCCGGGCACCCTGGCCGGCGGCCTCCGCCACGACCGGCGTGAGCTTGGCCAGGGTCGCGTCGCGGTCCTCCCAGACGATGTCGTGCTGGACCGCCGCCACTCGCAAGGTCATCGAGCTACTCGCCTCCGATGCCGCCGAGCACGCCGAGGCTGAGCCCTCCCTCGCCGTACGCCCCCTCGGGGTCCTCGCGCACCCGCCGGTCGAGCTCGCGCGCGTCGGCGCCCACGAGGATGCGCCACCGGCCCTCGCGCACGCCGTCGAGGATGACCGTGGCCGCGTCGGCCGCGGACAGCGGAGCGCTCTCCCGGAACATGGTCCCGAACGACTCGACCAGGTTGAGGACGTCGTCGTCCGACATCTGGTCGGTCTCGATGCCCCGGAGCGCGAGCGCGGCCCGGAAGTCGGCAGCCGCGTCACGGCCGGGCTCGTTGCGGGCGTGGATGCGCTGGCTGTTGATCACGATGTCGGTCCCGATGTGCCCGGGCATGACGACCGAGACCTGCACGTGGGGAGCGTGGACGCGGAAGTCCTCGAGCAGCGCCTCGGAGAAGCCCTTCACGGCGAACTTCGCCGCGCTGTACGCCGTGTGCGGGACGCCGGGGCCGAGGGAGGCCCAGAAGCCGTTCACGCTGCTCGTGTTGACGAGGTGCCCGGCGTCGCTGGCGACGAGGAGGGGGACGAAGGCCCGGGCGCAGTTGTAGACGCCGCCCCAGCACACCGCGAAGGTCTTGTCCCACTCGACCCGCTCACCGGTGAGGAAGCTGCCCCCGCCACCGATCCCCGCGTTGTTGAAGACCAGGTCGACGTGGTCGGTGGCGTGCTGGTCGAGGACCGCGTCGCGGAAGGCCAGCACCTGCTGCTCGTCCGAGACGTCGCACGGGTGGGTGGTGATGCGGATGCCGTCGGGGCCGGCGGCGCGGGCCCGCTGCGCGGTCTCCTCCATGTTCTCGGGCTGGACGTCGCACATCGCCACCGACGCACCGGCCGCCGCGAGCTGGATGACGAGCTCCCGGCCCATGCCGGTGCCCCCGCCGGTCACGACCGCCAAGCGTCCCTCGAACGATTCCATGGCAGGGTTCTATCTGATGGACGAGCGGCGGGACGTGGTCGTCATCGGCAGCGGCTTCGGCGGCAGCACGACGGCGCTGCGCCTGACGGAGAAGGGCTACCGCGTCGCGGTGCTCGAGGCCGGCCGCCGGTTCGACGAGTCGACCCTGCCCAAGACGTCCTGGCGGCTGCGGTCCTTCCTCTGGGCCCCCCGCCTCGGGTGCTACGGGATCCAGCGGATCTCGCTCCTCAAGGACGTGATGATCCTGTCGGGCGCGGGCGTCGGCGGCGGCTCCCTGAACTACGCCAACACCCTCTACGAGCCGCTGGCCCCCTTCTACGCCGATCCGCAGTGGGGCCACATCACCGACTGGCGGGCCGAGCTGGCGCCGTTCTACGACCAGGCCAAGCGGATGCTCGGGGTCGTCCCGAACCCGAACCTCACCCCCTCGGACGAGGTGATGCGCGAGGTCGCGGAGCAGATGGGCGTCGGCCACACCTTCGGCCCGACGCCGGTCGGCGTGCTCTTCGGCGAGCCGGGCGTGGAGGTCGACGATCCGTTCTTCGGCGGGGTGGGGCCGCGGCGCCGCGGCTGCCTCCAGTGCGGCGAGTGCATGACCGGCTGCCGGCACGGCGCCAAGAACACGCTGCTGCAGAACTACCTCTACCTCGCCGAGCGGGGCGGCGCCGAGGTCCACCCGATGACCACGGTCACCGCGGTGCGCCCGCGGGCCGACGGCTGCTACGACGTCGACACCGTGCGCACCGGCTCCTGGGTGCGACGGAGGCGGCGGACCTTCGTCGCCCGCGACGTGGTGTTCGCGGCCGGCACGCTGGGCACCCAGAAGCTCCTCCACCGCATGCGCGACGAAGGGCACCTCCCGCACCTGTCTCGTCGGCTGGGCGAGCTCACCCGAACGAACTCCGAGGCGATCCTCGGTGCCCGCACGTTCCGCCGCGGGACCGACTACACCCGTGGCGTCGCCATCACGTCGTCGTTCCACCCCGACGACCACACCCACATCGAGCCGGTCCGCTACGGCAAGGGCAGCAACATGATGGGGCTGCTCACGACGGCGCTGGCCGACGGCGGGGGCCGGTCCCGCCCGCTCACCTGGCTCGGCGAGGTCGTCCGCCACCCGGTGACGTTCCTGCGGAACCTCAGCATGCGGCGGTGGTCCGAGCAGACGATCATCGCCCTGGTCATGCAGACCCGCGACAACTCGATCACCTGCTCGACCAAGCGGGGGTTGCTCGGCCGGCGTCTGACCTCGACGCAGGGCCACGGGGAGCCCAACCCCACGTGGATCCCCGCCGGGCACGAGGCCGTTCGCCGGATCGCGCAGCGGATCGACGGGTTCCCCGGCGGCGGCTGGAACGACGTCTTCAACATCCCGATGACGGCGCACTTCCTCGGCGGCGCGCCGATCGGCGACAGCCCCGAGCGCGGCGTCATCGATCCGTACCACCGCGTGTACGGCCACCCCGGGCTGCACGTCGTCGACGGGGCCGCCGTGTCGGCGAACCTCGGTGTGAACCCGTCGCTGACCATCACGGCGCAGGCCGAGCGCGCCGCGTCGCTGTGGCCCAACCAGGGCGACCCGGACCCGCGGCCGACGCTCGGCGATCCCTACGAGCGCCTCGCGCCGGTGCCGCCCCGCTCCCCTGTGGTCCCCGCCGGCGCGCCCGCCGCGCTGCTCCTGTCCTAGCCCGGAGCACCCCCGACGGCCGCGCGGCGACGGGTGGCTCCGCCATCCCGTCAGGCGCACTTGCGGAGGCTGAGGAGCGACGCGACGACCGGAGCAAGCAGACGACTCAGCCGACGGCCGCGCGGCGACGGGTGGCTCCGCCATCCCGTCAGGCGCACTTGCGGAGGCTGAGGAGCGAAGCGACGACCGGAGCAAGCAGACGACTCAGCCGA
>DATFFY010000301.1:0-7302 GCA_035249805.1 Acidimicrobiales bacterium
GGTGCCGGCCTCCGCCTCGTCGCCCCAGAGGTCCCCGGCCGTGAACGCCACCGAGTACACCGGCTGCGGCGGACCGTGCTCGATGCCCTCTGCGAGCGGCTGCTCACCGGCGGGCGACTCGATGGTCCCCACGACGCCGCGCACGTAGCGGGGCACGCGGTTGTGCTCGCTCGTGACGAACCGCACGACCCGCACGCGGTCACCGGTCGCGAACCGTCCCTTCGGCGGGGTCGCCCGGCCGGTGAGCGGGGGGTTCGAGAGGAGCCGTGGGATGGCGGCCGCGGCGTCCGGGTCCTCCCTTCGCTCGTTCGGCGTGCGCCCTTGCGCCAGCGCGCCGTCGAGCTCGCCCGAGGCCAGGTCCCCGCTGGCGATGAGGATCTGCTCCACCGAGTGGAGCCAGTGCTCGTAGTAGCTGGTCGACAGGTAGGCGTCGTTGCCCATCGACTCGATCCACCACCGGAAGCCGCGCGGTCCACGGGCCACCGCCACCCCGAGCATCATCCCGTGCGTCCGGCCCTCCCACGGCTCGTGGAACGGGGGCTCGTCGGGCTCGATGACGACCGGCCCGAAGCCCTGCATCCCCCCGAGGTCATGGACGCCATCCACGACGGCCGAGGGTATCCCCCGCCCGTGCTCCGTATCGGTGGGGCCTCGGTCGGGGAGGAGGTCTCCGTGACCGACCCGAGCGCGCAGGACGAGCTGACCCAGGCCGAGGCCGAGGTCGACGACTCGGTCGTCCCGCCTGCCCCGGCCAACCAGTGGACCCCGCACGACGGCGGGCTCCCGCCCGCGGCCCCGGCCTCCAACGCCGCGGCGAGCGCGCTGCGACGCCTGTTCGGCTGGCTCCGCCCCCGTCGTTCCGGGGGGTCGTGATGCCCGCCGCGTCGGACACCGGAGGGGATCCCACCGAAGCCGAGGTCGTGGGCGTGCCGCCCGGGACCCCACCCGAGGTGGAGCCTTCGGCGACCGGCCTCGTGACCGGCCCCCTCGACGAGGAGCCCGACGTCGACATCGCCGAGGTCGACGTCGATCCGACCGACGACTAGGTCGCCCGCCCGCCGCTCCGGCGGGCCACCCACTCCTCGGTCGTGTTGAGGTGCGGGAACGGCGCCTCGGGGATCGGCAACCCGAGGGCCTCGCAGAGCGGGCCCCACCCGTCGCCGGCCTGCCACTCGACGAGCCGAGCGGGATCGGCGGTGGCCCGCACCTGCTCGTTGTGGCGTTGGTAGGCGACGATGGCGGCGTCGCGATCGAGGTAGTCCGGCGTGAACGTCGCGCCGGCCAGCGTGTCCCACATCGCGCGCCACGCCTCCATCCCCGGCGGGGTGGGCTCGGCGAGGTGGAAGAAGATCGTCTCGCTCGCGCTCTGCCACCACGCCTCGGCGCTCGCGCGCGTCGACAGCAGGATCACGGCGTCCGGGTTGGCCGCCGCGAGCGGAGCCCAGAACGCGGCGCCGGGCCAGTCGACGGTCGCGTCGTAGCCGGCGAGCAGCGCGGCCCAGTCGACGTCCTCGCCGCGGGCCGCGGCCGTCCACGTGTCGACGTGCTCCGGGTGCTCGAACAGCTCGGTCATGTGATAGCAGCGGCCGTCGAGCAGCTGTTCGAGCGCGGCCTTGAGCGACGCGGTGGCCGTCCGTCCCAGCCCCGCACCCACGACCCGCAGCCCCATCGTCCCTGTCTAGCCCGCCCTCACCGAACTGGTGCCCGATGTGCCGCGGCGCTCCGGACCTTCGGGCGCCAGTTCGCGATCGGTGGCCGGAAGGGGGGCGGCTGGTCCTCGGCGGCTAGCGGCTGGAGGCCGGCTCGGTGTCGGGCGCCGCCCAGTCCGGGGCCGGGCCCCAGTCACCCTCCGCCGCTGTCCACGGATCGTCATCGGTCGGCATCTGGTCCCAACCCATCTCTGCATGGTGCCACCGGCCGCGGGCCGGATCGCGCATCCCTCAGCGGTGCCGGTCACCCCCCGCCGAGCGCGAACACGCGGATTGCTCCCGCCTTGCCCTTCAGCTCGTGCGCTCCCCGGTCGACGACGTGGTCCGGACGCAGGGAGAGGGCATCGAGGGTCTGCTGGGTGAGCAGGACGACGTCGCCGGTGAGCTTCGTGAGCTGCTCGATGCGAGCGGCGACGTTGACGGTGTCGCCGATCAACGTGAACTCGAGCTTGCCGCCGCCGCCGATGGTGCCGGCGATGACCTCGCCGGTGTTGATCCCGATCCCGATCCGGATGGTCCCCTCGAAGCGCTCGGCGACCATGTGCTCGATCCGCATCGCAGTGACAAGGGCCGCGTCGGCGTGGGCCGGAAGGCCGTTGGGCGCTCCGAAGACGGCAAGGGCACCGTCACCGAGGTACTTGTTGACGTGGCCACCGGCGTCGACCACAGCCGGCACGAGGATCTCGAAGAGCGCGTTGAGCTGGGCGACCGTCTCCTCAGCCGTGTGCGCCTCGGCGAAGGGCGTGAAGTCGCGGATGTCGACGAACATCACGGTGACCACACGGCGCTCCCCGGTGAACACCTCGTCGCCTTGCTCGAGGAGTCGCGCTGCCAGCAGAGGGTCGACGTAGGACCCGAACGCGGCGTGCAGCCGCTGGCGCTCGGCAAGCCCCGCTTGCATGCGGTTGAAGGAAGCGACGAGCACGCCGAGGTCGTCGTCCTGCACGACCGGCAGCCGCTGGTGATAGTCGCCGTCGGCAACGCGCGCGGTGCCCTCCGCGAGGTCTCGGATCGGTCGCAGCGACGGGGCGAACGCGGCTCCCAACGTGATCGGCGCGACGAAGAAGAGCGCCAGGCCGGTGGCGACCGCAATGGCGACGATCGGGTGCCGCTCGGCGCTGTCGAGGACACCGCCGATCGCCGTGCCCGCGGCCGCGAAGACCCAGGCGGTCGCGAGGAGCGTCACGTTGGACCAGGTGGCGAAGCTCGGCCGGGCGCGCGGCAGCCCGTCGCCGATGTCCGCGTCAGCGATGATGGCGGTCCTGACCGGGCGGAGGAACCCCTCCACATAGGAGTGGAGCGCGATGAGGTCGACCGCCATGATCGCCAGGCTGCCGGCGACCCACCACTGGGCGACCTGTCCGGCAGTGGCACCGGCGATGGTCGCGATGACGACGCCCACTACCCCACCGGCCCCCGTGAACGCGACGATGCCCCGGACGAGGGTCCCGCGGGCGAGCGCGTAGCTCGACTCGAGCGCCTCCTCCGCCGCGATCGGATCGCCGGCCGCCCATCGCTCCACGAGGCGCCAACGCTCGCCTCCCGGCATGACGGTGACGTACAGCATCGCCGGCGTCGCCACCGTGGCGATCGCCGCGGCAGCGAAGTACTGATCCGAGTCCTCGAACGCCACGATGACGACAGCGCTGAGCACGAAGATCGGGAGGATCAGCGCGGAGCTGACCGCGAGCACCGCCCAGGAGTACGTCGGACCGCAACGATCCCAGAGCCGCTGCCACACCCGCTCCATCCGGCAAGTCTCGTCCGTGCGCTGTCCGATGCCGACGATCTCCTGACGCAGCTTGGCCTTCGCCTCGTCGTCGAGCGGGACCTCGCCGCCCCGGCGTCGGTCCTCCACCATCGACTCGACCGTGCGGGACGAGAGGTACAGGGGGCACCGATGTCCTTGTTGGACAGCCCCTCGCCGAGCAGGCGAAGGACCTCGAGCTCCCGGGCGGTGAGCCCCAGCGACCGCAGGCCGACATCCCTCAGCGCTGGGGGTTGGGCGGCCCGAACCAGGTCTCGAGGGCTCGGGGCAGCCCCGCATCGGTGCCGTCTCCGACCCAGGCGACGTGCCCGTCCGGGCGGATCAGCACGGCGGAGGGCGCCGCCACCTCGCCCAGGACGGGCAGCTCCCACGCGCCGTCGTAGGCGGCGTCGACCGAGCGGACCCGATCGGCCCACGGCCCGACGTCGACGCCTCCGGGCGGGCCGAGGTTCAGGAGGACGGGCTGCGCGTCGTGCAGCAGCGTGAACGTGCGGATCGGACCGTCCGCGGTCCCCAGATCGAGGTCTGGCATCCGCCGCCCCAGCAGCGGGTGCCCCTTCCCGAGGTCGTAGTGGATGTCGAGACCGAAGAGCATCGCGGCGACCTGCCGGCGGGGCTCGTCCATGCGCAGCCACCCGGCGATCGTCTCCCGGAGCGCGTCGTGTCGGTCGTCGGGCGTCCCGAGCGCGACCTGCGCCATGGTCGTCCGCAGCACGCGAGCGCCGACCGGGTGCCGTTCACCGTGGTACGTGTCCAGGAGGCGCTCGGACGAGATCCCCTTGACCACCTGTGCCAGCTTCCACCCCAGGTTGACGGCGTCCTGCACACCGGTCCCGAGGCCCTGACCGCCATGGGGCGGATGGATGTGGGCGGCGTCTCCCGCCAGCAGCACGCGGCCGCTCCGGTAGGCCGCGGCCTGGCGCGTCGCGTCCGTGAACCGCGAGATCCACCCGGCGCGGCGCAGACCGAAGTCGGTCCCGTACACGGCGACGAGCGCCGCGCGGAGCTCGTCCAGATCGGGGGCGCGGGTGTGCTCGAGCTCCCGTTCGGTGAGGACGACGCGCACCGGCTCCTCCGGTGCTCTCCGACCGATGGCGTGGGAGCCGACGCTGTTGCGCGTGAAGCCGAGCTCGGGTTCCTCGTCCACCTCGACCTCGGCGATCATCCAGCTGGTCGTGGGCTCCCAGCCGGGGAAGTCGATGCCCGCCGCCTTGCGGACCAGGCTGCGCCCACCATCGCACCCGACGAGGTAGCCCGCTCGGAGCGATGCGCCGTCGGAGAGCTCGACGTCGACGCCCTGGTCATCCTGCCCGAAGCCCACCACGTCGCACCCGCGACGGATCGGGACACCAAGGTCGTCGAGGGCCCATCCCGCCAGGATGCGCTCGATGTGCCGCTGCCAGAGCTCCAGCACGTAGCAGTGGCGGGTGGGCAGGTCGGTGACGTCGAAGGGCATCTGCCCGAACCCGAACACCGGGAACTGCCTCCCCTCCGAGATGAACCGGTCCGCGATGCCCCGCTGGTCGAGCACCTCGATGCTGCGGGGGTGGAGGCCCCCGGCTCGCGACCCGTCGACCTCCTGGCTGGTGCGCCGTTCGACGATGACGACGTCGACGCCCTGCACCGCCAGCTCCCCGGCCAGCATCAGCCCGGTCGGGCCGCCACCGGCGATCACCACTGCCTGCTCCGTCATGAGGAGCCATCCTCAGCACGATCGGGTCGCTTGCGGCAAGCCCCCTCCCCCGCGCGATCATGGTCATGGCGGGGGAGCCTCGGGTCCAGGCGACGCGCTGGCCGAAGCTGGACGATCGATGCCGACATCTGGCCGACGGCCCGTGGCTCGAGGGCGGTGGACCGATGTCTATGACCTCGGCGGCGGACGCGTCCTCAAGCGCTACCGCGACACGAGGGCCGGGCCCATCGCCGCCTTCGAGGCTCGCGTCATGGTGCACGCTCGCGCCCACGGTGTCCCGGTGCCCGAGGTGTTCGAGGTCGACGGCTGCGACCTCGTGCTCGAGAAGATCGACGGTCCGACGATGCTCGGAGATCTCACGCGGCGCCCCGTCTCCCTGCGCCGGCACGCCAGGACGCTGGCCGAGCTGCACGACGTCGTCCACGCGGTCCCGGCCCCCGGCGGGCTACGACATCCGTTCGGCCCTGGCGGCGCCCTGCTCCACCTGGATCTCCACCCCGACAACGTGATCCTCTCGAGCTCGGGCCCGACGCTCATCGACTGGCAGGGGGCGGTAGCCGGGCCACCCGCAGCCGACGTCGCCCACACGTGGCTTCTCCTCCGCACCTCGATGGTTCCCGGTCCTCTCCTCCAGAGGGCGGTGGGCACGGTCGGCCAGCGCCTCTTCGCGAGGATGTTCCTCGCCCGCGTCGACCCCACGGCGGTGGCCCGTGCGCTGCCGATGGTCGGAGAGCGACGGCTGCAGGACCCCACGCTGCTCCAGGCTGAGGCGGCCCGGATCCGCCGGCTCTTGAAGGCCCGGGCCCGAACCGCCTAGGTACTGTCCACCGGATGGAGGGTCTGGGTGCCGAGCGCGGCATCGAGCTCGACGGGGAGCTGGCTGATGTGGAGGCGCTCGCGGTGCTCGACGACCTGGCCGCCGCGGCGAGCGTGGCCTTTCTCGTCGAGATGGACCACTGCATCCACGAGCGACACGAGTTCCGACTGCTGTGCATCCGGTACCTCGCCTCCCGGGGATGGCGTTGGTTCGGTGAGGAGCTGGACTGGCGCATGGGTCAGCGCATCGACCGGTATCTGGCGAGCGGCGACACGGCGCTGCTCGAGCCTGTCGACGACGGGAACTGGTACCGATCGGGTGTGCTCGCGGGCACGACGGCCGACCCGGCGCTCACTGCGGCGATGAACGACGAGAGGAAGCGGTTCGCCGAATCTCTTCGGCGAACGGCCCCGAACGTCCGCTACTTCGGGTTCGATGTCGGCGGCGGCGACGCCGAGTACCTCGCTGCAGCCAACGCGGCTGCGACGTTCGAGGACCTCCTGCCGGTGATGGCCATGCGAGAGGAGCTGATGCACCGCCGGGTCGACCAGATCATCGACGCCAACCCCGGCGACAAGGTCGCGCTCATGGCCGGCAGCACCCACCTCATGAAGGACGACCGGCGAGTGTCAGCACCAGGGATGACACCAGCCGGAGGCGGATCCGTCCCATCCATCGGTCATCACGTTGCCCACACGCGCGGCGCGCCGGTCCTGTCCATCTGGCAGCTGCACGGTGGAGGGCACAGCGCCAGCCCATGGCTCGCGCCGACGGGTGAGCTCGTCGTTCCCGAAGACACGATCAACGCGAGCCTCGCGAAGCGCTGGAGCCAGCCGTGCCTCGCACTGGTCGCTCCGAGCGGTCCACGGCTGCGGGTTGCTCAGATGAACAACCTCGTCCTCGAGTGCGCGCTCGACGACCAGGCCGACGCCATCATCTTCCACCCCGAGGTCACCCCGGTCAGGCAGTCGGCTTCTCGATCAGCTTCGCTCGCATCGCAGCGAGATCCGGCTCGGAGTCATCGCGCCCCCCTGCGCCGACTGCAGTAGGTGAGGGAATGCTTCCGCATCGCAGGGCCCACGTGGGTTCGAACGTCGACACTCGCCTGTCGACCGAGTGGAGGCGATGGGACTCGAACCCACGACCCCCTGCTTGCAAAGCAGGTGCTCTTCCAACTGAGCTACATCCCCGCAGAATCTAGCCTCTGACCTGCACGAACGCTCTGGCGTCACCTCCCAGGGAGTCTAGCACAGCGGTTCAACAGCACATAAGTGCGTGCTAGACTTGGCTGGTATGGCAGCCTCTAGCGTAGACC
>DATFFY010000302.1:0-7551 GCA_035249805.1 Acidimicrobiales bacterium
AGGGCCGAAGAACGATCCGCCTGTGGCATTCCTCGAGACGGTGGTGCGCACGGCCCCTTCCAAGCGCACGCCATGGCACCTATTGCCGGCGATGACGTTGTCGTCGATCACGTTGTCTTCGGCAAGCGAGTAGACACCTGCGACCGACGCCGATGACACCACTGCGACCCCGCCAAGCCGGTTCGCGAGAAGAGAACCGAGGGTGCTGAGCACGACGCGGTTGCGGTCGCCGGTGATGTAGACGCCATAGCCATCGAACCCGCCGACGTGGAGCGAGCGGACCGTCACATCCGACCCTGTGATCCGCAGGCCGTGCACACCCTCGCCGGCGCCGAGGCCTGCCACGGCGACGAACCCGTGCCGGGGCTGCGTGCCGCCGTCGATGGTGACAGCACCGGTGACCGCCGGAAGGGCCGCCATCGGCCGGATGGCCATGTCCTGGAGTATGAGGTCGTTCTCGAGGTCGAAGGTGATCCGGTCAGCGCCGGGCTTGTTGTTGGCCGCGGTGATCGCCTCGCGGAAGGTGCACTCCCTGGCCGTGCAGCCCGACACGCCCGGATCCGTGCGCGAGTTGACCACGAAGGTCACCTCGGGCGTCTTGACCAGCGCTGGTCCACCCGGAGGAGGCGCGGCGGCCGCGACGGCGGTCATGCCCAGCAGGGCCACCACCGTCACGACCGCCGCCGTCGAAGCAAGAGCCCGACGCCGACGTGCCCGTCCGCCCTGATCGCGCATGTCCCCTCCTCAGGTACTGCTCGCCGCTGAGGATGACGGGCCCGTGCCGACGAAACA
Organism: Acidimicrobiales bacterium; assembly: GCA_035249805.1. Taxonomy (GTDB): domain Bacteria; phylum Actinomycetota; class Acidimicrobiia; order Acidimicrobiales; family VFJN01; genus VFJN01. The sequence goes on from DATFFY010000302.1 coordinate 793, forward strand.
TGCGTAGGTCCTACGGAAGTCGTGGGCAAGGTGACCAGCGACACTCACACGATGGATGTCGTGGTCGTGGTGGAGTCCGCCGCACCGGTCGAGGGCTGGATCGTCGGGCCCGGACCGCCGGTGCGCTTCGGCGGGTGGCTAGAGCTGATCTCCCGCGTCGCCGGGCTGTTGGCGACGGTCGAGGACGAGGCGAGCCAGGTCTCTCCGGGAGGACAGGCCGAGCTTGGTGAAGATGCGGGCGACGTGGCTCTCGACGGTGCGCCGTGACAGGTACAGGCGCTCTGCGATCTCGCGATAGGTGAGACCGTCCGCCACGAGCTCGGCCACACGCAGCTCCGCCTCGGTCAGCGCCTCCCACCCCGTCGTCGGCCGGCGTCGGGGCCCACGAACACCGCGGCGCACCCCGAGCGCGCGCAGCCGGGCGTCAGCATCGTCGACGTGCGGGTTCGCACCGACGGCGGCCCAGGCATCGCGGAGCTCCTTCAGGAGCGGGACGGCCTCCGCGCCACGGCCGACGCGGACGAGGAGGGCCGCCGCGTCGTCGAGCGCGAACACGAGGGCGAAGTAGCCGATGACCGGCGGTCCGCGATGTGCCTCGATCGCTGCGAGGGCCGCGTCGGGGTCGTTGTCGACGAGGCCCTTCGCCTGGAGGGCGAACCGGCGGAGCATCGACGCGTCGGCGCCGAGGAGGTGATCGATCCCCTCATCCGCCCTGCGGGCGACTGCCTCGAACACCTCGACCACCTCTCGGGCCCGTCGCTCGTCGCCGACGTCGAGGAGAAGGCGAACCAGCGGAGGTACCTGGCCCGACATGATCGTCATGGCGCCATCCCCACTCCGGTGATGCTCGAACGCGTGCCACAGAGCGGCAAGGGCGCGCTCGGGGTGCCCGGTGGCCATCTCCACCTCGTGGCGGGCCTGCATGAGGCCTGACATCGTGTGATCGGGATCGGCGGCGCGTGCGCCCTCGCGCTCCGCGGCCTCGAGTGCGGCGCGGGCCGTGTCCAGCTCACCCAAGTAGGCGAACGCGACCGCCATGGAGCTGTGGGCCAGCGTCAAGGCACGCGCGCCGCCGAGCTCGTCCGCCGCGCGAACAGCAGCTTCGGCGTGGAGGATCGCCCGCTCGGGTTCACCCCAGCGCACGTTGTCCCACGCCATGGCCTCGCGCAGACGAGGCACCAGCGCCAGCTGCCCGGTCTGTTCGAGCCGGCCGAGGAGCTGCTCGGCGAGCGCCCGCGCATCGGGACGGATCATGTCGACCGCGCCGAAGGTGAAGAGGTAGTCCGTCGCTATGTCCGCACTCGTGGGGAGCGTGATGGTGGGCCGGCGGACGAGCTCGAGGGCCTCGGGCATCACCGCCAGCGTCGGGGCGATGTCGAACGTGTCGGCAGCAGCAAGCGCGACCGTCCAGAGCGCGTGGCAGCGCGTGTCATCGTCGCTGGCCAGGTCCGCGGCGATGCGGCCAGTGGCTACGGCGCGGGCGCCCGCGCCGACGTCGCGCCACGCCCGGGACGCCATCAGACGGCGTTGCGAGCGCTCATGGGTCGACCCCTCCTCGTCCGCCTCGAGCTCCTCGACGGTCTCGATGACGTGCTGGACCGTGCCTTCGGTGAGGTGGGCGTGGACGAGCACCTCGCGCGCCGCCGAGGTGGGCGCCGGGCCAAACGCCCCCGAGAGCACGCGGCGGGCGAGCTCCTGCGCCGCACCGACCCGCCCGGAGGCTGTGTGGAGAGAGGCCAGCTCGAGCGCCAGGTCGGGCCGCTCGGGGTGGTCGGTCGGGGCCAGGTCGATCGCTCGCTCGAGGAGGTCGGCTGCGCTGGCGGTGGACAGGGCAGCGGCAGACCTTGCCGCGTCGCGGAGCTGCTCGACGGCGCTGATGTCACCCGGGCGGGCGCTGCGGATGAGATGTGACGCCACGTCGGTGGGCGGCCGTCGGGCCGCTCGCAGCTCTCGCGCGATGTCGGCGTGGATCGCCTGACGCGCCGACGCTGGCATGTCGTCGTAGACGGCGTCGCGCACGAGGTCGTGGCGGAAGGCGAGCTTGCCGTTCGTCGCGTCGAGCAGTCCGGCGCGCAGGGCCGGCTCGAGCACGGTCAGGATCTGGGTCGTGGGTCGGTCCAGGACGAGGGCGAGGTCTCCGACGTCGAAGGTGGTGCCGAAGCTCGAGCCCATGCGTAGGACCTCGACTGCCGCATCGTCGAGGAACGAGAGCTGGGCCAGCACCGTGGACCGCAGGTCGGCGGGGATGGCGCCGGGAGTGAGGATGGCCGTTCCAGAGGTCACGTCGATGCGACCTTCGCCCCCCAGCGCGCGCAGGAGCTCGGAGGCGAAGAGCGGGTTTCCGCTGCACCCTCCGAGCGCCGACGTGAGCTCCGCACCGGGCGCCTGGCCCACGATCCCCTCGGCGAGCTGCGCCACGTCGGCGGCGGAGAGCGCGTCGAGCTCGATGGGCAGTGCCGGACCGAGCGCGTCATCGACCTCGGTCCGCGTCGGATGGGGGCGGCGGGTGGAGACGACGGCGACCGCGAGGGCGGGTGCGTCGCGCACGATCCGCCGCAGAAGCAGCAGGGTGCCATCATCGGCCCGTTGCACGTCGTCGATCACCAGCGCGGTCCGCTGCCGGAGTGCGAGGTGCTCGAGGTGGTCGACGAGGGCGTCGACCACGCGGAAGCGGACCTCGGCCCGGTCGGCGTCGCCGATCAGACTGGCGATGCTGGCGACAGCGGGGTCGGGTGATGACCGGCGCAGTCCGAGCGCGGCCGCGATGCACGCGAACGGCACGTCGCGCTCCAGCTCACCGCAGGAGGTCCGGAAGACCGTGAGGCCACCGACGCGCGCGAGCGCCTCGTCCACGAGCCGGGTCTTGCCGATGCCCGCGGGGCCGTGGACGACGACAGCGCCACCCCGGCCCTCGTCCAGCCCGGCCAACACGTCGACGAGCTGGGCCAGCTCTGCTTCACGGCCAACGAACATCCCGGCCGCCCCAGCCCGCATGCCGTGAGCGTAGGCGGCCTTCCCCAGGGTGATTCCGAACGGGCCGCGCCGCCTCTCTCACAAGGTCGCGGAGTAGTTGGATTGGTCCGGGTCGTGCTGGTCGACGGCAGGATCCGCATGCCTGCACGGTCGTCCGCGGCTGCCGCCGAGACATGCGTAGGTCCTACGGAAGTCGTGGACGGCGGGGGCGTGCGGCACGCGAAGGCGTCGGTCTACGGATGTCTCGGTCTCCCGGAGGTGTGATCATCCTCGTCGATGGTGGTGCTCGGGCGCGCGCTGCTCGGTCTGGTCAGCCTCCTCCTCGGCCTTCCGGCGGGTGAGACGGAGGCCACCGAACCCGGACTCGCGACCGTTCGCCATGTGCTGGTGCCGAGCTTCGACGGCACGGTGCTGGAGGGCTGGATCGGCATGCCTGACGTGCAGCCGGGCACACGCGTGCCGGTGGCGCTCTCCTCGAGCCCCTACCTCGGGTTCTGCAACATCCGTCCGGAGACCCTCGTCGTCGCGACCACTGCCTGCGTCTCGTCGCCTGGTGACCCAAGGTTCTGGTCGGAGACGGGACAGGCCCAGAACGTGGGGACGAGCGGCAGCTTCCCGCTCGAGGCATGGGGCGTCCCGCCCCTCGAGCTCGTTCGTCATGGGTATGCGGTCGCGTTCTTCAGCGTCCGAGGTACGGGAAACTCCGGAGGCTGCTTCGAGTTCGGCGGCCGCTCCGAGCAGCGCGACCAGGCATTCCTCGTCGACTGGCTGGCGTCGCAGCCTTGGTCGACCGGCCGCGTCGGCATGGGAGGCCTGTCCTACGCGGCGTACACGGCGTGGCAGGCCGCGGTCGCTGTGCCGCCAGGGCTGGCGACGATCGTGACGTCGGGCATCGTCAGCGACCTGTACACGTGGTTCCACTCGCCACAAGGTGCGGCGACGGGGTACGCCGCCCTCGGACTGACCTTGCCGTTCACCACGTCGGTGTCGGTGATCCCCCCCGTGGGCGGCGGGATCGTCCATGGCACCGTCGACCACCTGTCGGTCCTCTCCGAACGAGTGTGCACCGAGGTGGTGAGGACGATCGCCGCGCCGACGCTGGGCGCCACGAGCGACGCCCGTGATGCCGACTTCTACGAGGATCGCCGGCTCATCGATCGCTTCGGCGACGTGACCTCGGCCGTGCTCCTCGCTCAGGGGTTCGACGACAAGATCAACCACACCTTCCAGGAGAGCGCGGCCTGGGGTGCGCTCACGGGCGCGCCCAAGCGGCAGATCGAGGGCAGGTGGGGCCATGCATGGCCCATTCCGCAGCACGCGCCGGAGGTGCGGTTCGATCCGGCATGGCGCAACCAGAGCTGGCGGGCTCTCCTCCTGGAGTGGCTCGATCACTGGCTCAAGGGTGTCGGTGGTCCGCCCGAGCACCTGGGCCGCGCGGACTACCAGGACACAGGTGGCCGCTGGCGATCGGCTTCCCAGTGGCCCCCGGCTGACTCGCGCGCGGAGGTGCTGTACCTCGGCGGTCGGGCGCTGCGGCCGACCCCTGGGGGCGAGGCGCGTCGGTTCCGATCCGCCCCGCTCCCGACGCTCGAGCCGGACAACGCCGCGATCCTCGGCGTCCCCTTCGACCTGTGGCCGCTGCTCTGCGGCGGTCCAGCCTTGGATCGGCTTGGCGCGGTCTACCTGGGCCCTCCGCTGCGGGCACCGGCAGTCATCGCTGGAAACCCGTTCGCCTACCTCCGGCTGTCGAGCGACGCCCCTGGCGGGATCGTCTCCGTGCACGTGCTGGAGCTCAGCCCGGCGTTCGACTGCGCAGACCCCGATGCGCAGGTCGACGTCCGGGTCGTGACGCAGGGAGCGGCCGACCTTCGGTTCCACACCGGCAACCTCCGCGGGGTCGACTTCCCGATCGCGCGTCCGACCGGTGTCCGCATCGACCTGCGCGACAACGCCCATCGGTTGGAAGCGGGGAGCCGGCTCGCTCTGGTCGTCAGCTATGGGGAGGTGGTCCCGGCGATCGGCAGCTTCGGTCGACCGTTCACCCCTGTCATCACCGTGCACAGCCGCGACCCGGAAGCCAGCCAGGTCATCCTTCCGGTCGTGGAGGGCTCGGTCGGCGGCACCCCGCCCGCCACCACGTATCCCGCGCGTCCCTTCGTCCCAGACTGACCGTCGCCTCGCCTAGCCCGCCGCAGCCGAGCCGGCGGACCGTCACGGGACCTGGGCCTTCCGATCGTCAGCGCTCCCGGACCGCGTAGGTCAGGTGGGTCACCCTCGGGGAGGGCTCGGCGCGGACCGGGTCAAGAGCCACGCGGCCGGCGTCCACGCCCTCGAACAGGCGGATCCCGGAGCCGAACAGCACGGGGGAGAGCGCAATGGAGAACTCGTCGATCAGGCCGGCGTTCACGTACCCCAGGATCGTCGCCCCGCCGCCCGCGATGCGGACGTCTCGGTCGCCGGCGGCCGCGCGGGCCTGGTCGAGGGCGGTCTCGATGCCGTCGTCGACGAAGTGGAAGGTGGTCCCACCCGGGCGCTCCCAGGGGTCGCGCTCCTCGTGCGTGACGACGAAGACCGGCGTGTGGAACGGCGCCTCCTCCGGCCACGCCTGCTCACCGGCGTCGAACATGCGCTTGCCCATCACGCTCGCGCCGGTGCGCTCGAAGGTCTCCCGCACGATGTCGTTGTCGCGCCCCTCCTCGCCGCCCTCGCCGAGCTGCAGGTTCTCCCGGAAGAACCGCTGCGGGAAGACCCACTGCTGCAGCGCCATCCACTGCTGCCCCATCAGGTCCCCGAGCGACGTGGGCGCGATGAACCCGTCCAGCGACATCGTCACGCTGAAGAACACCTTCCCGGCCATCAGTCCTCGACCTTCCGAACGATCTCGGTGACGTAGGCGGCGAGGTTGTCCAGGGTCTCCTGGCCGCCCTCGATCGCGTGGTACCGCTCGACCGCCTCGTCGCGCCGCTCCTTGGTGGGGAACACCGTGCGCATCTCGATCCGGGTCGCCGCGCCGTCGGGCGAGAACGTGAGGACCGACTCGAAGGCGTTCGGGTCGCCGCGGGACTCGCCATGGAGCAGGGCGATCCGCTCCGGCGGGGCGATCTCGGTCCAGGAGATCCACTCCTGGTAGTCCGTCCCGTCTGGTCCATGAATCACGAAGTCCCACTCGCCGCCGACGCAGAACTCGAACGCCCGTGTGGTGGTGGTGAACCCCTCCGGGCCCCACCACCGCGACAGGTGCCGCACCTCGGTGAACGCCTCGAACACCAGCTCCCGTTGGGCACCGATGACCCGGGAGATCACGATCTCGCGGTCGGTCGTTGCTGCCATCGGTCACGCCTCCTGCTTCGCCTGGAGGAGGTCCTGCACGTACGCGTCCAGACGGTCGAAGCTGTCGTTCCAGAACCGCTCGAACCCCCCGGCCCACTCGTGGACCGGTCGCAGCCCGCGGGCGTCGAGGCCGTACAGGCGCTGCTTGCCCGCCTTGCGGTCCCGCACCAGCCCGACCTCCCGGAGCACCCGCAGGTGCTTGGACGCCCCCGGCTGGGTCATCCCCAGCTCGTGCGCCAGCTCGGTCACCGGGCGCTCACCCGCGCGCAGCAGCACCAGGATGTCCCGGCGCTGCGGCTCGGCGATCGCGTTGAAGACGTCCGACGTCGTCGCAGCTCGTGCCATACCGCCATCATATGCCGATATCGGTATGCGTCAACCGGCTGCCTGCGGTCGTGCGGCCGGGAGCTACCGCCGGGGCATCGCCGCCCTCGTGGCGGGCGCGTCGCAGGCCCG
>DATFFY010000303.1:0-5607 GCA_035249805.1 Acidimicrobiales bacterium
GCCCACGACGCGGGGGTGCCCCTACTCGGCCAGGTGCCGCTGGAGCCGGGCGTGGCCGCGGGGGGCGACACCGGGGAGCCCATCGCGCTCGGCTCGGGCCCCGCCGCGGAGGCGTTCCGGGCCATCGCCGACCACATCCTCACCGAGGCCATCCCGCCCGCTGAGCTGGCCGGCTGCTCGGCCCGCATGCTCGACGCAGCGGTCGCGGCCCTCGACGCGCTCGACGCACCCACCTGACCCGAACTCGCGACGCGTCCTGCACACTTCTGTACGCCCGGCGTCGCGAGAACGGCGGTGGGGCGGCTACGCGGCGCGCCAGCGCCCGTCGAACGCCTTGCCCTTGGCCTTCCCCTCGTCGGCGAGCTTGCGCAGGTGGGCCCACACCGTGCGCGCCGCGACGGGATGGAGCTCCTCGCGCACGTCCGCGTAGAGCTGCTGCACGATCTTCTCGATCGTGACGCCGGTGCGCCCGGTGGGCAGCGCGGCCAGGACCTGGGCCTCGCGCTCGAGGCGGTGGGCGACGTACTCGTCGACCTTGCCGGCCGGGTCGTCGATGAGGTGGCCGTGGCCGGGGGCGATCGTGCGGAGGCGCGGGCGCAGGGTCTTCAGCCGCTCGAGCGACTCGAGGTAGACGGCCATGTCGCCGTCGGGCGGCGAGATGACGACCGTCGAGCCCTCCATGATGTGATCGCCCGAGAAGACCAGGCGCTCCTGCTCGAGCACGAAGCAGAGGTGGTTCGACGCGTGCCCCGGCGTGTGCACGGCCCGCAGCACGAACTCGGTGGCCTCGATCGAGTCGCCGTCGCTGAGGGCCTGGTCGATGGCCAGGTCGTCGCGGGCGTCGTAGGCGAGCACCTCGGCTCCGGTGCGCTCCTTGAGGCCGGCCGCGCCGGGGGAGTGGTCGATGTGGGTGTGCGTGCAGACGATCCAGCGGATCCGGTCCCCGCCGCAGCCGGCGACGGCGTCGAGGTGGCCGGCGACGTCCGGGCCGGGGTCGATCACGACGATCTCGTCGATGCCGACGAGGTACGTGTTGGTCCCGGGCCCCGTCATCATCCCGGGGTTCGGGGCGACGATGCGCCGGACCAGCGGGCTCAGCGCGCTCGCCACCCCGGCGATCAGCGGCTTGCGGTCGTCGACGACCGCCTCGTCCACCGCGGCGTCGTCCTTCGCCATCAGCGCGGGGTGCCGTCGTGGCCGGGGTCGCCGGGGAGGAGGATGCGCCAGCCGCCGCCGTCGTCGACGGCGCGCGGGTGCTCGGCGGCCGCAGCGGCGGCCACGAGGTCGGCGGCGGAGGCGAAGCGGTCGATCGCCTCGAGGTTGCGGATCGTCGGGAGGATCAGGTCGAAGTCGCCCGCCGCGTGGCGGGCGAGCGCGTCGGCCGGACGGATCCAGCAGCTGTCGATGTGCTCCTCGTCGATCAGCACGTGGTCGTCCGCGGGGGCGAGCGCCACGAAGAACCGCGTGTCGAACCGCCACGGGGCCCCGGGCGGTGTGATCCAGTGGGACAGGTGGTGGAGGTCGGCCGGCGCGAGCGCGAGCCCGGTCTCCTCCAGCGTCTCCCGTATGGCGGCGGCCCAGAACCGGGCCCCGCCGCTCGGCAGCCCGAGCAGGCGCGACTCCCGCTCGTCGTCGTGGGGCGGTGCCGCGCCCGTGCGCTCGTCGACCTCGTCGACCGCGCCGCCGGGGAACGCCCACACGCTCCCGAACGCCGTGCCCGGGTGGCGCCGGAGCATCAGCACCTCGACGCCGGGCCGAGCATCGGACGCGTCGCGCACCAGGAGCACCGTGGCACCGTCGCGCACCTCGACGGCCACGCCGGCCAGCTCGGTCACCGGGTTGGGCCTCGGGTGAGCAGGTCCTGTCCCGGTGACCGCGTCGCCGCTACGCGGCGCCGGAGTGCCCCTCGAAGTGGTTCGCTCACGAGCTCGCTCACGGACCCAGCGAGGGTCGGTCCGACGAGCCGGGCGGATCCTCCCACCCGTCGACGTCCCACACGTCACCTCGACCGTCGGGTCGACGGGGCGACGTGCTGATGACCCGGACGACGCCGCCGCCCTCGCGGATCTTCCGCAGGAGGGAGGACCGGAGCAGGGCGCGCGTCGGGGGGAAGAGGAGCACGATGCCCAGGCAGTCGGACAGGAAGCCGGGGGTGATGAGCAGCGCGCCGGCGAAGAGGATCAGCGCGCCGTCGACGATCTCGCGGGAGGGCACGCGGCCCGCGGCGACCGTCGCCTGCAGGCGACGGAGCACCCCGAGCCCCTCTCGCTTGGCCAGCCAGGCACCGAAGGCGCTGACCGCGATCAGGAGGAGGATCGTCTCCGGCACGCCGATGCCGCCGGCCACCTGGACGATCACGTAGAGCTCCGCGATCGGCACCACGAGGAAGAGCAGCGCCAGCACGAGCACCCCCGCAGACTACAGGGGGACTACGTTTCCGCGGATGGCGACCGAGCAGCGGGACCCCCCCGTTCCGCCCGCTGCCGGCGGGCTCGCGCCGCTGCGCGACCGGCTCCCCACGACGGCCCTCGGCCTGGCGTGGATGCTCTTCTTCATGGCCATCGCGGCCGCCTTCACCGGAGCCATCCTCTACGCCTACTACGAGTACCGGCTGGGCAAGACCGACGACAAGGTCGAGGCCTTCGAGGCGGAGTTCGAGGAGAGCCTCGACGGCGCCGTCCAGCGCATCGACGAGGCCCGCGACCGGGCGCTCGCGCAGGTCGACAGCCAGCTCGACGACCTCGAGCGCTTCGCGGCCAGCGGCGAGACCTTGAGCGGGCTGCTCGAGGCGGCCCAGGCCTCGGTGTGGTTCGTGCAGACGCTCGACGAGGCGGGTCAGCCCTCGGTGGGCTCGGCCTTCGTGGTGTTCTCCGACGACGAGCAGTCGTTCCTGGTCACGTCGTACACGACGATCCGCGCGGCGACCGCGAACCCGGGGCCGGACATCACCGTGCGCAAGGGCGACGAGCAGCTCCAGGCCGCGCTCACGTCGTGGGATCCGGCCAACGACCTCGCCCTCCTCACGCTCGACAAGCCGAGCCTGCCCGCGCTCGAGTGGGCGCCCACCGACCCGCCGGTGCAGGTGGGTGACCGCGTGTTCGTCATCTCGGGCCTCGGCGCGGCCGGCGGCTCGATCAGCCAGGGCTTCGTGGCCGGGGTGTCGGCTGAGGGGGTGCAGCACGACGCCCCGGTCGGCGCCGCGTTCCAGGGTGGCCCGCTGCTGAGCTCGAACGGCGAGGTGGTGGGGGTCGCGAGCCGGGCGTACGCGCCGCTCGGGTTCTCCCCGGAGGCGGTGTTCTTCGGCGTGCCCATCCGCAACTCGTGCGCGCAGGTGATCCGCTGCCCCGACGGCAGCTCGCAGCCGGGCTAGGGGAAGAGCAGCCCCGGGTCGCTCGGGGTCTCGAGCGACGTGCTGGTCGTCGGTGGTTCGGTCGTGGTGGGCGACGACGCGTCCGGTGGCGGCGGCTCCTCGACGTACTCGTCCGGCGAGCCGCTGCCCTCGGGCCGCTGCTGCGGGCCGGGCGCGTAGCCGCCCCGCTGGCGCAGCTTGGCCTGGTCCGCCACCGGCACGATCGGCGCGGGCTCGTTGAACTCCGTGACCGGCACGTCGCGCAGCGCCGCTCGCATGAAGGCCTGCCAGATCCGAGCCGGGTGGCTGCCGCCGGTCACGCGCCCCACGCCCTTGATGCTCCGCAGGTACCGCGTCTCCTGGCCCTCGGGGTTGCGGAAGCCCATCCACACGGCGGTGGACAGCGTGGGCGTGTACCCGACGAACCACGCGTCCTTGTTGTCCTGCGCGGTGCCCGTCTTCCCGGCCGCGGGACGGTCGAGCCCGCGGCCGCCCGCGGTGCCGCTCTGGAGGACGCCTTGCAGGATCGCGGTGACGTTGTCGGCCACGTCCTCCCGCAGCACCCGTTCGGCGTCGGGCTCGGTGTTGTCGATGAGCACCTTGCCGTCGCGGTCGATCACCCGCAGGACCGGTGTGGGCTCGGCCCGCATGCCCCGCGCCGCGAACACGCCGAAGGCCGACGCCATGTCGAGCGGCGAGACGGACTCGGCCCCGAGCGCCACCGACGCGCAGTACTTGCCCTGCTCGTAGGGCCGGACGCCGGTGAGGCCCAGCCGGCGGGCCATGGTCATCGTCTCCTCGACGCCGACGTCGAGGACGAGGCGCGTGTACACGGTGTTCACCGAGTCCCAGGTGGCCTCCCGCAGGGCCAGCGTGCCGTAGCGGGCGCCCTCGTAGTTCTCGAGCACCTGCGGGTCGCCGTTGGGTCGGCGGCCGCACTCCTTGGTCACGTCGTGGAGCGCCCCGGAGTACCGGGCGTCGGGGGTGATGCCGCTGTCGAGGGCCGCGGCGAGCACGAAGGGCTTGAAGGCCGACCCCGGCTGGCGGCCGGACCCGCCGCCGTCGACGTCGCCGGCGCTCGTCCCGCCGAGCGCGTAGTTCACCTGGTCGGTCGCGAAGTCGCGGCCGGAGACGAACGCGCGGACGTAGCCCGTCGGGGGCTCGACCGCCACGAGTGAGGTGCGCAGCTCGGGGTCGGTCCCGTCGAGGAACCCCTCGACCTGTTCCCGGGCCGCGGCCTGCTGGTCCGGGTCGAGGGTCGTCTCGATCCTCAGGCCGTCCTGGTAGATCGTGTCGCGACCCCCGGGGAGGTGGGCCTCGAGCCACCGGAGCACGTAGTCGGCGAAGTAGGGCTCGGTCGACTGCTGCGTCTCCGGCGGGTACACGACCGTGGCCGGGCCGGGCGGGTCGCCGTTCACCGCGAGCCACACCGTCTCGCCGACGGCCACGTCGTGGATCGCCTGGTCGATCATGCCCTCCTCGAGCATGGCGTCGAGGACGATGCGCCGCTTCTGGTCCGCCAGCACCGGGTCGACGCGGGGGCTGTAGCGGCTCGGTGCGGGGATGAGACCGGCCAGCAGCGCGGACTCCGACAGCGAGAGGTCGCGCACCGACTTGCGGAAGTACGTCTGGGCGGCCGCGGCCGCGCCGTACGCACCCTCGCCCAGGTACACGTTCGAGATGTACTCGAAGAGGATGTCCTCCTTGTCCATCGAGCGGTCGAGCTGGCTGGCCAGCACGGCCTCGCGGAGCTTGCGGAGGACGGTGCGCTCGTTCCCGTTGTCGGTGGTGATCTTCACGAGCTGCTGCGTGATCGTCGAGCCGCCCTGGCTCGTGTCGCGGTTGCGGATGTCGTTGACGAGCGCGCGCAGCGTGCCGCGGATGTCGACACCGCCGTGGGAGTAGAAGTTGCGGTCCTCCGCCGCCACCACGGCCTGCTCGAGCACCTCCGGGATGTCCTCGGGCGTGCTCGGGATCGACGTCTCGAACTGCTTGAAGATCCCGATCTCGTTGCCCGCGGCGTCGTACACGCGGCTGATCTGCGCCGCCTCGCGCCCGTTGCGCTCCGGGAGGTTCGCGGGCAGCGGCAGGAAGAGGTAGGCCGACAGCATCACGCCCGCTGCCGTGACCGGCGTGACGAGCGCGACCAGGACGGCCGCCGCGACGAGCTTCAGAGGCCTCGGCATGGCGGCGCCATCATCCCCCGTGGCGGCGTGGGGCACGTCGCGCGGTCGCGCGGGCGGCCAGGCGGCCGAGAC
>DATFFY010000304.1:0-9545 GCA_035249805.1 Acidimicrobiales bacterium
GGATCCGCTCCTTCGCCCAGCTGGCCGAGCGCCACGGCACCGGGCGCGGCTGCGCGGTGTGCAAGCCGGCCGTGGCCTCCATGTTCGCCTCGCTGTCGTCCGGCCACATCCTCGACGGCGAGCAGGCCTCCCTGCAGGACACGAACGACCACTTCCTCGCCAACCTCCAGCGCGACGGCACGTACTCGGTGGTGCCCCGCGTCCCCGGCGGCGAGATCACGCCGGCGGGCCTCATCGCCATCGGCGAGGTGGCGCGCGACTTCGACCTCTACACGAAGATCACCGGCGGCCAGCGGATCGACCTCTTCGGCGCCACCGTCGACCAGCTCCCGCGCATCTGGGCCCGGCTCATCGACGCCGGCTTCGAGTCCGGCCACGCCTACGGCAAGGCCGTGCGCACGGTGAAGTCCTGCATCGGCTCGACCTGGTGCCGCTACGGCGTGCAGGACTCCGTGCAGCTGGCCATCGACCTCGAGCTCCGGTACCGGGGCCTGCGCGCTCCGCACAAGATCAAGCTGGCCGTGTCGGGCTGCGCTCGCGAGTGCGCCGAGGCGCAGAGCAAGGACGTGGGCGTGATCGCCACCGAGCGGGGCTGGAACCTGTACGTCGGCGGCAACGGCGGCATGCGCCCCCGCCACGCCGACCTGCTGGCCGAGGACCTCGACACCCCCTCGCTCGTGGCCGCCGTCGACCGCTTCCTCATGTACTACGTGCGCGCGGCCGACCGGCTGGAGCGCACCGCCACCTGGATCGACGAGCTCGACGGCGGCATCGCCCACGTGCGGGAGGTCGTGCTCGAGGACCGCCTCGGCATCGGGGCCGACCTCGAGGCGGACATGGCCCGGCACGTCGCCGACTACGAGTGCGAGTGGAAGGCGACCCTCGAGGACCCCGATCGCCTCGCCCGCTTCCGCTCCTTCGCCAACGCCGACGGCCCCGACCCGGATCTCGCCTACGTCCGGGTCCGGGGCCAGCGGCAGCCGGTCTCCCGATGACCGCGCTGGAGGTCGACGTGCGGGGCACCGCCGCGTGGGTCACGGTCGGTCCGGTCGGGGCGTTCACCACCGACCGCGGCACCGCGGCGCTCGTGGCGGGCCGCCAGGTCGCCGTGTTCGTGCTCGTCGACGGCAGCCTCCACGCGATCGACAACCGGGACCCGATCAGCCGGGCCAACGTGCTGAGTCGGGGGATCGTCGGCGACCGCGGCGGGGTTCCCGTGGTGGCGTCACCGATCTACAAGCAGTGCTACGACCTGGCCACCGGCCGCTGCCTCGACGATCCCGACCAGGCGGTCGCCGTGCACGAGGTCCGCGTGGTCGACGACCTCGTGCAGGTGCGGTTGGCGGCGGGCCCGGCCGGCGCGTGACGGTCACCGAGCTGCCGCTCCCGACCCGCCGGGCGAAGCCGGTCGTCGAGCGCCCCGAGCTCCTCCCCTTGGACGCCGGCGAGCAGTACCGCTTCGCGTTCGCGATGGAGGCCTGCGTGGGGTGCCACTCGTGCGAGGCGGCGTGCGCGGAGCAGAACGGCCTGCCGCCGGAGATCGCGTGGCGGCGGGTCGGCGAGATCGAGGGCGGCACCTTCCCCGACACGAAGCGCTTCCACCTGTCGATGGCGTGCAACCACTGCCTCGAGCCGGCCTGCCTCGAGGGCTGCCCGACCAACGCGTACACCAAGCTCGACAACGGGGTCGTGGCCCACGAGGCCGACGAGTGCATCGGCTGCCAGTACTGCACCTGGAACTGCCCGTACTCGGTGCCCGCCTTCCAGCCCGACCGCCGGATCGTCACCAAGTGCGACATGTGCCTCCCGCGGCTCGAGGACGGCCGGGCCCCGGCGTGCGTCGACGCCTGCCCGACCTTCGCGATCACCGTCGAGAAGGTGGACGTGGAGGCCTGGCGGGCCGACCACCGCGAGGGCGATGCCCCGAACCTCCCGTCGGCGGACCTCACCCTGTCCACCACCCGGATCTCGCTGCCCGACGACGTGCCCCTGGAGACCTACGGCGGCAGCGAGTGGGCGCTCCGGCCCGAGGACCCGCACTGGCCGCTGGTCTGGCTCACCCTGCTGACGCAGATGGCCGTCGGCACCAGCGCCACGGCCTCCGGCGCGGGCGAGCGGACCCTCGCCGCCGTGGTCGCCGCGGTGGCGCTGGGCGCGTCCCTGCTCCACCTGGGCCGGCCGGTGCACGCCTGGAAGGCGCTCCGCAACCTGCGCCGCTCGTGGCTGTCGCGGGAGGTCGCGCTGTTCGGGGCGTTCGCGGCGGTGGCCGCCCTGGCCGTGGTCGTCCCGGTCGCCGCGCCCGCCGCCACCGTCATCGGCGGGGCCGGCGTGTTCGCCAGCGGCCGCCTGTACGTCGTCCCGGGCCGGCCGGCCTGGAACACCCCGCTGACCATCGTCCGCTTCTTCGCCACGGCGCTCGTGCTCGGTCCCCTGCTGACGGACCGGCCGTGGCTCACGATCGCCGGGGTGGCGGCCTCCGCCCTCGCCACCCTGGCGAACCTCCTCCGGCTCCGGCGCTCGTCCCGCATCGAGCACTGGGGCGCCGTGCGCCTCACCCTCCACCGGTTCCGCGTGCAGAGCGCGGTGGTCGTGCTCGGGTGGGGTGTCGGCGTGGCGCTCGCGCTCGCCGTCCACCCGCTCGCGGCGGTGGCACCGCTCGCGCTGGCGGAGGTGCTGGGGCGCTGGCTCTTCTACGTGACGGTCGTGCCCCTCGACATGCCCGGCTCGTTCGCCCGCGCCGCGAGGAAGCACTGATGAAGGGCCTGTTCGGGAGCCTGCTCGAGCGAGCCGGGATCGGCCATGGCGGCGAGCGGTACGCGTACGAGCACGACGAGCGCTTCGGCCCCGTGAGCGCGAGCCGGCGGCCGGACCACTGGGTGGCGACGACCTGCGGGTACTGCTCGGTGGGCTGCGGGATGCTGCTCGGCGTGCGGGACGGCGAGGCCGTCGCCGTGCAGGGCGACCCGGACCACCCCGTCAACCGGGGCCGCCTCTGCCCCAAGGGCCTGACCGAGCACCACACGATCGGGGCGCCCGGCCGCCTCACGCAGCCGCTCCTCCACGGCCGCCCCGCGTCCTGGGACGACGCACTGGGCCACGTGGCCGCGACCTTCACCCGGCTCCTCGAAGAGCACGGCCCCGAGAGCGTGGCCGTCCTGTCCACCGGCCAGCTCGTGACCGAGGAGTTCTACGCGCTCGGCAAGCTCGTGCGCCTCGGCCTCCGCCTCGCCCACTACGACGGCAACACGACGCTGTGCATGGCGTCGGCCGCGTCGGGCTACAAGCTCGCCTTCGGCAGCGATGGCCCGCCGGGCTGCTACGACGACTTCCTCGAGGCCGACGTCGTCGTCCTCTTCGGCGCCAACGTGGCCGACAACCACCCCCTCATCGCGCCCCGCCTGCTCGGCCCCGACCGCCCGCACGTCGTCGTCGTCGACCCCCGCGTGACCAAGACGGCGATGGTGGCCGACCAGCACCTCCCGGTGAAGCCGCGCACCGACATCACCCTCGTCAACGGGATCCTGCACCTGCTGTTCGAATGGGACCTCGTCGACCGCGCGTACCTGGCCGAGCACACGGTCGGCGCGGCGGAGCTGGAGGCCCACGTCGCCGCGTACGACCCGGACCGGGTCGCGGCGGAGTGCGGCATCCCCGTCGCCGCGCTGCGGGAGACCGCCCGGGCCATCGGCGAGGCCGACCGCTGCCTGATCGCGTGGACCATGGGCATCAACCACTCGGTGCAGGGCACCGAGTCGGTGGCGCTGCTCTGCAGCCTGGCCGCGGCCACTGGCAACATCGGCAAGCCAGGCGCGGCGCCCTTCTCGATCACCGGCCAGTGCAACGCGATGGGCACCCGCGAGGCCGGCTTCACCGCGTCGATGCCCGGCTACCGCGCCTACGACGACCCTGCCGCCCGGGCCGAGCTCGCCCGCCTCTGGGGCGTGTCGCCGGACGACCTGCCGACCGAGCGGGGCCGGGCCTACCCCGACATCGTCAACGCGGTGATGAACAAGCGGATCAAGGCCCTCTGGATCATCGGCACGAACCCGCTCGTGTCGTTCCCCAACCGCGAGGTGCTGGAGCACGCGCTGGCCCGCCTCGACCTGCTCGTCGTGCAGGACGGCTTCGAGACGCCGACCACGGCTGTGGCCGACGTCGTCCTCCCGGCCGCCATCTGGGGCGAGAAGGAGGGCACGTTCACGAACTCCGAGCGGCGGGTCTCGCGGGTGCGGGCGGCCGTGGCCCCGCCCGGCGAGGCCCGGCCCGACTTCGACATCTTCCTCGGCCTGGCCGAGCACCTTGGCCAGCGCGAGCGCCTCTACGCCGGTTGGCACGGGCCCGAGGACGCGTTCGCCGAGTGGCGCCGGGTGTCCGCCGGGCGCCTGTGCGACTACAGCGGCATCACCTACGAGCGCATCGACGCGGCCGGCGGCGTGCAGTGGCCCTGCCCGTCCGACGACCCCGCGGTCCCGCTCGGCGGCTCGCCCAGGCTCTACGCGGACGGCGGCTTCCCGAACCCCACGGGCAAGGTCCGCCTCCACTGCGTCGACCGGCAGGAGCTGCGCGACCGGCCCCGGCCGGAGTTCCCGCTCCTCCTCAACACCGGCCGCACGGTGGAGCACTGGCACACGCGCACGAAGACCGCGCGCGTCCCGCTCCTCGAGCGGCTCGCCCCCGAAGCCTGGGTGGAGATCAACGAGGCCGACGCCACCCAGCTCGGCGTCCGCACCGGCGACCGCGTGAAGGTCACGTCCTCCCGCGGCGAGATCGACCACATCGTCGCCCGGGTGACCCCGATCGTCCGGCCGGGTGAGGTCTTCATCCCGTTCCACTACGACGAGGCCTGCGCCAACCGCCTGACCCTCGACGAGTTCGACCCGATCAGCCGCGAGCCCAACTACAAGCAGTGCGCGGTGCGCATCGAGCGCATGTCCGCCTGACCGCCGGAAGGTCTTGCTACTTATACGTATCAGACGTAGGTTGGCGCTCGCAGGGGGAACCGAGGACTTCGGACCCAGGAGGGCCCACCCATGGACGTCCCCCGACGCGCGCGCCTCGCCGCGGCAGCGGCCCTGATCGCCGGACTCGCGATCGGCCCGATCGAGCCATCCGCAGCGACACCGACGCAGGAAGGGAGCCCCGAGCTGCCGCTGCTGTGGTCAGGCACCTTGGCCGACAAGGCCGGGAAGCCGACGAGCGGCCGCGTCGTCGCGTTCGTCCGCCCGCCGGCCTCGGCCATCCCCAAGGTCAACCCGCTGACGCCGGTGAGCCAGCTCACGCCCATACCGTCGATTCCGCTGGGTGAGGCCGCGGCGGACTCGTCCGGCCGGTTCGAGATCCGGGCGGTGCCCGCCGCCGGTTCGATCCCGGCGAGCTACTACAAGCCGGACGGCGCGCTCGACGTCATGGTGCTCGCCCAGACCGACGGCGGCACGTGGACGCTTGCCGGCGACACCGTGCAGCTCCTGGACCAGCCTGGCGTGGGCCGGGCGTGGTTCACCTCACCCGAGCGCTACGAGCAGGCGGCGTCGGCGGGCGCGCTCACCTCGGACACCGAGGCCGGCGAGTCGATCGCCGCGCTCGCCAGTGCTGATGCTGCGGCGGCAACGGACGGCGACAGGCCGGCGACGCTGAAGGCGACGCTGAATGGCTCGCCGATCCCCGCGCCGAGCGAGGCAGTCCCGTCGGCGACCGCCCCCGGGGGCTACGTCGCCTGCAATGCCCTCGGCACGTACGCGACCGGCAAGGCGTTCCGGACCGTCGACCAGGTCGACGCGGTGACGTACTGGGACATGTGGGCGACGTACTCGAACATGAAGAGCACCAGCTGGGGTCTGGGCGTGTCGGTCAGCGGGTCATCCGGCTGGACGCTCGGCGGCTCGGCCAACTTCAGCCAGAGCCAGGGCGTCGAGGTCGTGTACCACGCGTACAGCGGCCCCTACAGCCCGTACCGCCAGAAGTTTCAGATGGAGGCGAACCACAGCAAGATCCGCTGGCAGTGCGGCGGCAAGACGGGGAGCCCTCCTCCGGGCACCGGCGGCTACCTCGTGTACACGGCTGAGGCGACCGGCGTCACCTGGGGCACCCGGAACGACTTCGGCACCGCGATCGGGTGCAACAGCGCGTACATGCTGCCCGTGGGAGGTGGCAACGCTCTGAACCGAGAGGGTTCCAGCAAGGCGACCTTCAGCGGGAGCGCGTCGATCTGGGGCTTCAGCGGCAACGCGACCGTCTCGTACGAGTCATATGCCAGGCACAGCTGGAAGAACGACAGCATCTACAACCGCTACCTCTGTGGCGAGAGCGGGAGTCCCGCGACCGGCCATACGCGGGTCCGCGCCGGCAACTGACTGATGCATCGGGTTCGGCAGCGAGCGGCATCAGGCCTGCTCTTGGCCGTGCTGCTCGCCTCCTGCTCCTCCGATGGCGGTGGCGCCGAGCCCAGTCATGGCGACGCGTTCGAGGAGGTGCCCGCGCTGTCCTGCTCGTCGGCGCTGAAGCCGGGTTCCTTCTCGGCCTTCGGTCTCGTCTACATGCGCAACACATCGCCCGACCCGGTCAGGCTGGTCGGTGCGGCCCCAGTCTTGACCAGTGACGTCGAGGTGACGAACCTCGCCGTCGTGCCAGGTGGACCTCAGGTTCCCGGGTGCATCCGGGATGAGCACGTGGTGGGAGCCAGGGACATCGGGGGGACCGTGATCCCCCCAAGCCAGGGCGAGAACGACCAGATCTTCGTCATCACCTTCGAAACCGCGCTCCTGCCGGATCGGCCGTCCGGCGTCGTGGTCGGCATGGATGTCCGCTATGAGCAGGGCGGCGACATCGTGGTTCAGCGGTGGCCGATGGCCGCATTGATCTGCGAGTGGCTCGGCGACGACCCGCTCGCGCCGTCTTGCGGTTCGCACAAGGGCGTCGACGTGATGAACCTGCGGTTCGAGGAGGTGCTCGAGCGGTTCACCTCGTGACGTGGAAGGCGTGGGCGACCTGACCTGAGGCGGGGTCGAGGCGCACGTAGCTGGCCTCGCCGTGCCACTCGTAGCGCTCGCCCGTCAGCTCGTCGTGGAGCTGGTAGGCGACGCCGCCGGGCAGGCCCAAGGCACCGAGGTCGAGGCGGACCGTGGTCTCGTGCGCCTCGATCGGGTCCATGTTGACGACGACGAGCAGCAGGTCGGTGTCGACGTGGCCACGGCTGTACACGAGGAAGTGGGCGTCGTCGTCGCTGTGGTGGAAGCGGACGTCCCGCAACGACCACAACCCCGGGTGCGAGCGCCGGACCTCGTTGCACCGCGCGATGAACGGGGCGAGCGTGTCGAAGGCGCCGTAGTCCCGGTCCTTGATCTCGTACTTCTCGGAGCGGGCGTACTCCTCGTTCGACTCGCTGGCCGGCTCGTTCTCGCAGAGCTCGTAGCCGGAGTAGATGCCGTACGTCGGCACGAGCGTGGACGCGAGGAGCAGCCGCAGCGCGAACGCGGCACGGGGGCCTCGGCGCAGCGGGCCCGAGAGGATGTCGGGCGTGTTGGGCCAGAAGGCCGGCCGCATGTAGTCGGCCAGCGGACCTTGGGACAGCTCCAGCACGTACTCGCGCATCTCCCAGGGCGAGGTCCGCCAGGTGAAGTACGTGTAGCTCTGGCTGAAGCCGATCTCGGCCAGCTTCGCCATCATCGGCGGGGCGGTGAACGCCTCGGCCAGGAACACGATGTCGGGGTGCCGCTTGTGCACGTCCTCGATGAGCCAGTGCCAGAAGGCGAGCGGCTTCGTGTGCGGGTTGTCGACGCGGAAGATGCGGATCCCGCGGTCGGCCCAGTGCAGCAGCACGTCCCGGCACGCCTCCCAGAGCGCGACGCGGTCGGCGTCGTCCTCCGGCCAGAAGTCGATCGGGTGGATGTCCTGGTACTTCTTCGGCGGGTTCTCCGCGTACCGGATCGACCCGTCGGGCCGGCGCGTGAACCACTCGGGGTGGTCCCGCACCCAGGGGTGGTCCGGTGAGGCCTGGAGGGCGTAGTCGAGCGCGACCTCGAGGCCGAGCTCGCCGGCCCGGGCCACGAACGCGTCGAAGTCGTCGAACGTCCCGAGCTCGGGGTGGAGCGCGTCGTGGCCACCCTCGGGGCCGCCGATCGCCCAGGGGCTGCCAGGGTCGTCCGGTCCCGCGGTGAGCGTGTTGTCGCGGCCCTTGCGGTGGGTGCTGCCGATCGGGTGGACGGGCGGCAGGTACACGACGTCGAACCCGAGGCCCGCGACGTACGGCAGGTGGTCCGCGGCGCCGGCCAGCCCGCCGAACGAGCGCGGGAACAGCTCGTACCAGGCGCCGACGGCCGCTCGCTCCCGGTCGACCCAGACCGGGTGGCGGGGCGACTCGGACAGCCGCGCGTCCGGCAGCCCGGCGAGCAGCGCGGCGATGGCGTCGTCGCAGGCGGCGTCGAGGCGCACGTCGAGGGAGCAGGAGCTCCGTCGCACGGCCTTCGACGCCGCCAGCAGCCGCTCCTGGTCCGCCCCCGAGAACCCCTCGGCCAGCTCCTCGAGGAGCAGGCCGCCCTCCTCGAGCTCGAGGTCCACCTCCTGGCCCGCCCCGACCTTGACCTCCACGTCGTGGCGCCACGTCGCGTAGCGGTCGGTCCACGCCTCGACGACGAGCTCGTGCGGCCCGATCGCCTCGGGCAGGACCTCCCCCACCCAGCGCTCGTCCTCTCGGACGAGGGGCAGGGTGGTCCAGGTCCGCGCTCCCTTGCGGCGCCAGCGACAGCGGGCGCCGAGCTGGTCGTGGCCGTCGGCGATGAGCACCGCCGACACCGGGAGCCGCTGGCCGACGACCCCCTTGGCCGGGAACCCGCTCGGGGTCCGGGGCCGGACGTCGTCGATCACGATCGGCGTCAGCATCGAGGTCACCCTACGGTCCTCCCCCCGAGGCGGCCCGCCCATGCGCGGCGGCGAACCTCGCCTGAGAGCTCAGAGCACGACGACGCTGCGGAGCACCTCGCCCCGCTCCATCTTGTGGAACGCCTCCTCGACGGCGTCGAGGCCGATGGTCTCGGACACGAACGCGTCGAGCGGCAGCCGGCCCTGCAGGTGCAGGTCCACGAGGAGCGGGAAGTCCCGGTCGGGCAGGCAGTCGCCGTACCAGCTCGGCGCCAGCCGGCCGCCCCGGCCGAAGAAGTCGATCATCGGCAGGTCGATCCGCATCTCCGGGTTGGGGACACCGACCTGCACGAGCGTGCCGGCCAGGTCGCGGGCGTAGAAGGCCTGCGCGAACACGGCCGGGTTGCCGACCGCCTCGATGCACACGTCGGCGCCGTTGCCGTCGGTGGCGTCCTGCACGGCGACGACCGGGTCCTCCTTCGACGCGTCGACCACGTGGGTGGCACCGAGGCGGCGAGCCATCTCGAGCTTCCGCGGGTCCAGGTCCACGGCCACGATCGTCGTCGCACCGGCCAGCTTCGCCCCGGCGATGGCCGCGTCGCCCACGCCGCCGCAGCCGAACACGGCCACGGTGTCGCCCCGCTGGACGTTGCCGGTGAGCATGGCGGCGCCGAGGCCGGCCATGACCCCGC
>DATFFY010000305.1:0-6157 GCA_035249805.1 Acidimicrobiales bacterium
GGCTGCGCTGGTCGGTGCGCGGCGCGCTCGCCCTGCTCGTGCTGCTGGTGCTCTACGTCGGCGGCACCTTCGTGCAGGTGTACCGGGCCGCCCGGCACGACGGGGCCACGGCGGCGGACGCCATCATCGTGCTCGGCGCCGCGCAGTACGACGGCCGACCCTCGCCGATCCTCAAGGACCGCCTCGACCACGCCTTCGAGCTGTGGGACGCCGACCTCGCCGGCACGATCGTGCTGACCGGCGGCCGGCAGGAGGGCGACCGCTTCACCGAGGCCACCGCCGGCTACAACTACCTCCGCGCCGCCGGCGTGCCCGACGAGGCGCTCCTCAAGGAGGTCGACGGCACCAGCACCTGGGAGTCGCTGGCCGCGTCGGCCCGCTTCCTCATCCAGCGGGACCTCACCCGCGTCGTCCTGGTCACCGACGGGTACCACGCCAAGCGGGTGGAGGCCATCGCCGACGACCTCGGGCTCGAGGCCTTCGTCTCGCCGAGCGACAACCGCCTCAGCCGCGCCTCGGAGCTGAAGCAGCTGCTGCGCGAGACGGTGGCCGTATCGATCGGCCGCATCATCGGCTACGACCGCCTCTTCCGCATCGACGGCGCCATCCACGCCGACGATTGAGCAGCCAGGTGTGCGACCGCCGGGGGCGGTTCGGTAGGGTTCTCGTCCGCCCGTTCGGGGGTGGTGTAATCGGTAACACTGCTGGTTCTGGTCCAGCCATTGGGGGTTCGAGTCCTCCCCCCCGAGCTCATCCAGCGAGACGACGGCCCGGTCGGTTCAGCCGGGAAGGCCGTCCCACAGCGCGACGGGGTGGTTCTGGTCGTGGTCGACGAACCACTCGTTGAGCGCCGTCGCCAGGATGTCGTGCTCCCCGCGCGTCGCCGGACGCTGACCCGCCGTGATGTTGGCGATGTCGCTGCGCCGGAGGTCGCCCCCGATGCCCACGACCGCGACCCACAGGTCGCTGACCGTCCACGTCGTCGATCCGAAGCCCCTCTGGAGGGCGACGGTGCTCTCAAACGACAATTCGATCACCGTCATCATCCTCGGTCCGGCCCCGGGCGACCGCGCCGTCCACGATGCGCTGGGCGACGTCCCGCAGCTTGACGTTCTCACGCTGTGACGCGCTGATCAGCAGCTGGAACGCGGCGTCCTCGTCGATGCCCTGCGCGGCCATGAGCATGCCCTTGGCCTGCTCGATCACGGAGCGGTGCTCCATCGCCTCGCTCAGACCGCTGCTGAGCTCGCGGGCGTCCCAGTAGGCCTGCGCGTTGGCGAGCACGATGGCGGCCTGGGAGGCGAACAGCGACGCCGTCTCGACATCCTGCTCACCGAAGGCGTGCTCCCGGCTGGCGTAGAGGTTCATCGCACCGACCGCGGTCTTGTCGACGAGGAGCGGCAGCGACAGGGTGCTCCGGATCCCATGGTCGGCGGCGGCGTCGCGGAACGCCGGCCACGGGCCTTCGCGCAGGGTGGAGTCGATGCGCATCACCCGTTGCTCCCGGAAGGCGTCCAGGCAGGGCCCCTCCCCGGTCGCGTACTGGGCCTGGTCGATCTCCGGCGCGAGCTCGTCGGTGAAGATCGCCGTCTTCGGGCGGCCCTCGACCATCATCGTGATGCCAGCGAGATCGACGGGTTCGACGGCCTCCACGGTCAGGTCGGCGACCCGCGACAACGTCTCCTGCAGGGTGCCGTCCCCGACGAAGAAGCGCGAGAGGGCAGCCAGGCTGCTGGTCAGCGGAGACTCCGCCACGGTGGGCTCCTTGCCGCAGGGCAGGAGCAAGTCGCGGGTCCCCTGGCGGGTCAAAGGGTGACGGCCGACTCGAGCGGTGCACCACCACCCTAGCGTCGACGACGGCTACGGACTCCTCCGCCGGGATGGGTTCCTCTCGCCTCCCAGTGGCATCGGACCCAGCAGCAGAGCGGCTACGCGCCCGAGCGCGGCGCCGGCGCGTAGGTCCAATCCGGCTGCTTGCGCCACTGGTCGGGGTCGTAGGTGGCCCGGCCGTCGGCGAGATCGAGGAGCTTCGGGAACGGCAGCGTTCTCGGCCGGGGGCAACCCCCGAGCCGGATGTGCTCGTCGAACTCCCCGGCGAAGGCGCGGATGATGCTGGCCACCACCACCCGCTCCTCGACGGCGAGGTAGCAGCGGTTGCCATCGGTGACCTTGTCGAGCCACCCGGCGATCTCGTCGAGATCCTCGACGGTCCCGACGCCGCCCTCGAGGCGCTCGAGGCGCGCGGTGATCTCACCTGTGCCCCTCTTGCACGCCGGGCACTGCCCGCAGGACTCGACGTAGAGGAACCTCGAGAACTGGCGCGCCACCTCGACCATGCAAGCGGTGTCGTCGTAGATCATGAAGCCGGCCGCACCCATCCCGCTCCCGGCCGCTGCGAGGTCCTCGTAGGTGAGGGGGACGTCCAAGGAGTCGGCGGTCAGCACAGGGTTCGCGACCCCGGAGAACACCGCCTTGACCGAGCGCCCCGCGGGCAGGCCCGCTCCGACGGCGTCGATGACGGATCGGAGCGGCGTGCCCAGCTCGACCTCGCCCACGTCGGGCGCGACGACATCACCGACGACGGTGGCCACCACGTTGCCTGGCGAGCTGCTCGTCCCCATCGAGCGGAACCAGTCCGCGCCGCGGGCGAGGATGTGGGTGACGTTCGACAGGGTCTCGACGTTGTTCACCAACGTCGGGTTCGACTCGTGGCGACCGGCGTGGCCCGGTTCGACGTCCTTGGCCTCCCATCCCAGCTGCGGCGCGGTCGCGAACAGGCCGTGCTCGTGGGGCGGCAGGAGCCGCGGGAGCGGCTCGCCGCCCTCGATGACCTCGAGCAGTGCCTTCTCCTCACCGAAGAGGTACTCGTCGGGCCCTTGCACGATCGTCACGCTGCAGTCGCGGCACAGCCCGGCCTCCTGCATCTCGGCCACCGCACGGGTGACGCGCTCGACCTCCCGCTCGAAGCTGGCCTTGAGGCCGATGAACGCTCCCGTGGCCCCGACGGCGAAGCCGGCGATCATCAGGCCCTCCACCAGCTGGTAGGGGTTGGCGCGCAGCAGCGCTCGGTCCTTGAACGTGCCTGGCTCCCCCTCGGCGGCGTTGGCGACGACGTAGTGGTCGGTCCCCGATTGGCCGGCGACGCTGGACCACTTGCGCCCCGTGGGGAACCCGGCGCCGCCACGGCCGCGCAGCCCACTGCGGACGAGCTCCTCGACGGTCGCCTCCCGTCCGATGTCGACGGCCCGCCGCAGCCCTTCCCCGCCGGTGTCCGTCGCCAGGTAGGCGGCCAGCGACTCGACGGGATCACCCGGAAGGAGGAACGGCGTCATGGTGCGAGGAGCCGAGCTCACACACCGCCCAGACGGTGTGGCCTCGGTTGCTTCCCTGTCCTTATACCCCGGGCGCTGACGGCTGATGTCTCCTCTGGGCTCGACACCTGCTCCTGCGGGCGTCGCCGCCGGCCGTGACAAGGGCAGCGCTCGGAGGGCGGTATCGCCTCGCAGGTAGCGGGGTAGCGGAGCCGGCGAGCGCGGTTCAGCCAGCAGCTCGCTCGCCCTCGGTTCACCCTTGGAGACGGACATGAGCGCGGCGATGGATCCTGGCGTGAGCGACGGGCAGGTCATGGTGACCTTCCGCCTGCCTCACGAGGTGGACGCCGACCACGTGTGCGTCGTGGGCGACTTCAACGACTGGTCGCACGACGCGCATCCGATGGAGCGGGATGGTGACGAGTTCGTCGCCCGGATCCCTCTGGTCCCGGGTCGCTCCTATCGGTACAGGTACCTCTTGGACGGAGACCGCTGGGAGAACGACTGGTCCGCTGATGGGTACCAGCCGAACGAGTTCGGCGGCGATGACTCGGTCCTCGATCTGACCGGCTCAGCCGTGGACGGGCTGCCCCACACCGTCGTGTCTCGCGAGACGCTCGGCGAGGTGGAGGAGCTGCCTCCGGCCGCGGAGCCGAAGCGCACGCGGAAGAAGCGGGCGGCGGAGCGGAGCGCCTGACCGTGTGTGACGGCGCGATCGAGCTCTGGCGGTGGGTGCAGTGGGAGCTCGTCGGCATGCAGACCGTCGGTGATGAGCTGGTCCTGGACGTGATCGAGGTGTCCCAGGATCCGTGGGATCGGGCTGGCACGCTCATGAGCATCGCCCTGTTGCCCACCCGGTTCGAGGGTCACGACCTCGAGGAGCTCACCGAGATCCTCTCCGGATGGGTGCGCTCTGATGCCCTTTGCGATGTGATCCACGCCGAGCGGCCCGGCGGCGGCATGGCGCTCTTCCAGGAGGACCGGCTCCTGGTCCTCGCTACGAGATGAAGGCCATCACCTGGCACGGGAAGCGGGATGTGCGGGTCGACGACGTGCCGGATCCGAGGATCCAGGAGCCCGACGACCTCATCGTCCGCATCACCTCGACCGCGATCTGCGGCTCCGACCTCCACCTCTACGAGCTGCTCGGCCCCTTCATGACCGAAGGCGACGTCCTCGGCCACGAGCCCATGGGCATCGTGGAGGAGGTCGGTCCCTCGGTCGGCCACATCAGCCCGGGCGACCGCGTGGTCATCCCGTTCGGGATCTCCTGTGGTGCCTGTGCCATGTGCGGGATCGGGCTCACGTCGCAGTGCGAGACGACCCAGGTGCGGGAGCACGGAAGCGGCGCCGCGCTGTTCGGCTACTCGAAGCTCTACGGACGGGTGCCTGGGGGGCAGGCCGAGTACCTCCGGGTGCCGCAGGCCGCCAACACCGCCATCGTCGTGCCGCACGGTCCTCCGGACGATCGCTACCTGTTCCTCTCCGACGTGCTCCCCACCGCGTGGCAGGCGGTCGCCTATGCCGACGTGCCCAAGGGCGGGACGCTGGTGGTCCTCGGGCTCGGTCCCATCGGCGAGATGGCCTCGAGGGTGGCGCTCCATCGGGGTTGTCGCGTGATCGCGGTCGATCTCGTGCCCGATCGGCTCGAGCGCGGTCGCTCGGCCGGCGCGGAGGTGCTCGACCTCACGGACCACGACGACCTCGGTGAGGTCGTCCGATCGCTCACGGATGGCCGCGGGCCCGACGCGGTGATCGACGCCGTCGGCATGGAGGCGCACGGCTCCCCGGGTACGAGCCTCGTGCAGCGCCTCGCCGGCCTGCTGCCCGATCCGCTGCAGGCCAAGCTCATGGAGCGCGGCGGCGTCGATCGGCTGAACGCGCTCTACACGGCGATCGACGTGGTGCGCCGGGGCGGGACGATCTCCATCGTCGGGGTGTACGGCGGGATGGTCGATCCCATCCCGATGTTGCGGCTCTTCGACAAGCAGATCCAGGTGCGCATGGGCCAGGCCAACGTCATGGCCCACGTCGGCGACATCATCCCGCTCCTCGACGACGCTGATCCCCTCGGCGTCGACACCTTCGCCAGCCACCACCTGCCGCTGTCCCAGGGCCCGGAGGCCTACGCCGCCTTCCAGCGCAAGGAGCACGGCACGGTGAAGGTCGTCCTCAACCCGTAGCGGGCCCCGAGTGCATCGCCCAGACTCGCCCCCGAGGCCGGTCGGTCACGCGCGGCGGCCGGCTGGTCTGATCAGCCCGTTCTCGTAGGCGTAGGCCGTCGCCGCGGCCCGCGTGGGCAGCCCGAGCTTCGTGAGGATGTGGCTGACGTGGCTGGCCGCGGTCTTCTCGCTGATGAACAGCGACTCGCCGATCGCCCGGTTCGTCTTGCCGCTGGCCATGAGCCGCAGCACGTCGAGCTCCCGGCGCGTGAGTCCCACGGGCCCACCGCCACCACGGTCCTCGCCCACCTCGGCCCGGAACGACGCCAGCGCGGCCGCGGCGTTCCGCTCCTCGGTCGCCGCCGTCTCCTCGTCGCCGAGGGCCCGGCACGCCGAGGCGATGAGCGGGCGGGTCGCGGCGCAGTCGTGGTGCGCATCGAGGTCCCGGAAGGAGAGGAAGGCGCGTCGCAGCTCGGGGAGGGCTGTCGCGGGATCGCCCTCAGCGATCAGGACCGCGCCGAGGGCACGGGCGGCCTGTGCGCCCAGCATCGCCGAGCCCAGCTCGGTGGCGATGCCTCGCAGCTCCTCGGCCGCCCGGCGAGCGTCGGGGACGTCGCCGGCGGCCAGGGCGATCTCGACGGCGGGTCCGAGCAGCCGGGCGCGCAACGGTCCCTCGGTCTCGGT
>DATFFY010000306.1:0-2008 GCA_035249805.1 Acidimicrobiales bacterium
CCTCGACCCGCTCGCGCTCCCCCGCCACCCCGGCCTTCCGGCGCACGACGGAGACGGCGAGCGCCGCCCCGGCCGCGAGCGCGACGCCCACGGAGGCCACCTCGCGCACCGGCACGTCGTCGCCGTAGCGCAGACCCACGAACGCGGCGCCGACGGCGATGACCGCGTACACCCCGCGCAGCAGCCAGCCGTAGCCGAGCCCGACCATGCGGCCTCGGGTCGTCACCCAGAGGAAGAGGAGACCGCCGGTGGCCCACTGGAGGAGGACGGTCGCGCCGTCGAGGTTGATCACGGGTCAGACGACAGCCAGGCCGTGGTCGACCCGGTTCAGCGGGTCGGGCCCGGCTGCGTCGGCGACGACGATGTCCTCCAGGCGCAGGCCGAACGATCCCGCCACGTAGATGCCGGGCTCGACCGAGAAGGCGTGCCCCTGCTCGAGGCGGGTGGCGTTGCCCGAGACGATGTACGGGTCCTCGTGCTCCTCGATCCCGATGCCGTGCCCGGTGCGGTGGATGAAGCGCTCGCCCCAGCCCGCCTCGGTGATGGCGTCGCGAGCTGCCGCGTCGACGTGCTCGCACGGCGTGCCCAGGACGGCGGCCGCGACCGCGGCCTGCTGCGCCGACTGGAGCACCGCGTAGGCCTCCGCCACCTCGGCCGAGGGAGGGCCGATGCTC
Organism: Acidimicrobiales bacterium; assembly: GCA_035249805.1. Classification (GTDB taxonomy): domain Bacteria; phylum Actinomycetota; class Acidimicrobiia; order Acidimicrobiales; family VFJN01; genus VFJN01. The sequence goes on from DATFFY010000306.1 coordinate 675, forward strand.
ACGCAGCGCGTGATGTCGGAGCAGTAGCCGACGCCGTCGTCGTCGAGCATCGTGCCCCCGAAGTCGCAGAGCACGACCTCGCCGCCCTGGATCACCCGCTCGCCCGGCTCGTGGTGCGGGCTCGCCGCGTTCGCCCCGGCCGCCACGATGGCGAAGTTGACGCGCTGGTGCCCCTCGGCGAGCAGCCGGCGGCCGAGCTCCGCTGACACCTGGGCCTCCGTGCGGCCGGCGAGCTCGATGTCGCCGGCCTGCAGCGCGGTGGCGACGCGGTCGGCCGCGGCGCCGGCCCGGCGGAGGGCCGCGACCTCGGCCGCGTCCTTCTTCGCCCGCAGGGGTCCGAGCAGCGCGCTGGCCCGCGAGAAGCGGGACGACGGCAGCACGCCCTGCAGGTCGACGAGGAAGCGGGCCCAGGTGCGGTCGCCGATCGCCACCGATCGGGCGCCGCGGACGAGCCCGGCCACGATCGCGATGGGGTCGTCGGACTCCTCCCACGCGTGCACCGCGAACACGTCGGGCCGCTCCACGACGCGTGGCGCCTCGAGGCGGGGCACGACGAGCGTGGCCTCGCCGTCCTGCGGCAGCACGAGCATCGTCAGCCGCTCGAGGGGCATCGCCTCGTAGCCGGTGAGGTAGGGCAGGTCGGGTCCGACCGATAGCAGCACCACGTCGACACCCAGCTCGTCCATCCGGCCCCGCACCCGCGCCGTGCGCTCGACGAACTGCGCCCCCGCCATCAGGCCGTGGACGCCGCGGCCGCCGCCTGCCGGGCGTGGTAGCTGGAGCGCACGAGGGGCCCGGCCTCGACGTGGCCGATGCCCATCGCCTCGCCGGCGTCGGCCAGCGCGGCCAGCTCCTCGGGCGTCCACCACCGCTGCACGGGCAGGTGCTGCGCCGTGGGCCGCAGGTACTGCCCGATCGTGACGATGTCGACGCCGACGCCTCTGAGGTCGGCGAGGGCCTGGGTGACCTCGGCGTCTGTCTCGCCGAAGCCGACGACGAGCGAGGACTTCGTGATCAGGCCGGCCTCCTTGGCGCGGGCCAGCACGGCCAGCGACCGGGCGTAGCCGGCCGAGGGCCGGACGGCCCGCTGCAGCCGGGCCACGGTCTCGAGGTTGTGGTTCAGCACGTCGGGGCGCTCGGCGAAGACCACCTCGAGGGCGTCGGGGTCGCCCTTGCAGTCGGGGATCAGCACCTCCACCGACACGCCCGGTGTGCGGGCCCGGATGGCGCGGATGGTGGCGGCGAAGCCGGCCGCCCCGCCGTCGCCGAGGTCGTCGCGCGCCACCGCGGTCACGACGGCGAAGCGGAGGCCCATCCGGGCGACGGCCTCCGCG
>DATFFY010000307.1:0-8230 GCA_035249805.1 Acidimicrobiales bacterium
GAACCGGTCCGGTGCCTCGGACGCGCCTGCGGGCGGACCGAGCAATCCGGCGGCGGTGACGGCCAGCGCCGTCGCCACCCGACCCGCGTGGCGGCCCCATCCCGACGATCCCGGCCATCCCATCCAGGTGGCTTCTACCACCCCGAGGGTCGGAGAGGGCCCGATGCCAGGGCGGCCTTGTGAGGAACCTCAGCGGCGAGGGTCGTCCGCCTTCACCCAGGCGGTCTCCGGCCCGGGCGACTTGGGGCGGACCGACACGAGCTGGAGACCCAGCGCCTCGAGCCGGGCGAGCAGGCCGTAGAGCGCTGCACCGTCTGCGACGTCCCCCGCCACGACCGTGGAGCCGCCTCGGTCCTCCACGGCGAACCCCGGCAGCTCGTTGGCGAGCGACGAGGGGACACGTCCGTCGACCTCGATGACATACCTGCTCGGGAAGCTCACAGGTGGAGCATGGCCGCAGCCGTCGATCGCTGCTTCACCCTGGGGGGTGATTGGCGAGGAGCCCACGGCGGCGGGCCTCTTCCACGGCTTCGTGCCGGGAGGCCACCCCGAGCTTCCGGTAGAGCCCGCGGGTGTGGGTCTTGATCGTGTTGTGCGAGAGGTAGAGCTCCTCGGCGATCTCCCGGGGCGTCAGGCCGCTGGGCAGCAGCCGGAGGACGGACATCTCCCGCCCCGTGAGCTGCTCGACCGAGGCGGCAGGCGCCCGGCGGGGGCGCGGGTCGCTTCCCAGCCGGCCCCGCACCGCCTCCAGCTGCCGCTCGCGGGGGATGTAGGGCACCGGCGCGACGAGCTGCGCGGCCCGGTCCACGAGCGCTCGGGCCTCGTCGTCCCGACCCTCGTCGATCAGCAGGTCAGCGAGGGTGAGCGTCGCGACGGCGCTCTCCGGGCTCTCGGTGAGGCCGCTCTGCTCGGCGGCGGCCAGGGCGGCACGAGCCCGGTCCTGGGCTTGCTCCCTTCGGTCGCGGCGCCGGTCGATCTCGGCGAGGTGCGACTCGGCGATCAGGCTGACGATCGAGAGGTCGTAGGGCTGCGCGAGCTCCGCCGCGTCGGCGAAGGATCGAGCCGCGGCCTCGAGGTCGCCTGACCACAGCAGGGCCCTACCCTGGACGAGGAGCAGCCCCGTCCGGGCCCGCGGCTCCCGGGGGTCGACCAGCGGCAGCCCCGCCCTGGCGGTCGCGAGCGCATCGTCCATCGCACCGATGGCAGCGAGCCTCCCCGCCTCGAGGACCAGGCGCTCGGCCTCCATCAGCGGGTCCACCGGCTCCACGCCCGCCACCAGATCGTGGAGCTCCGTCCATCGGCCCAGGTGGTGGGCCAGCCACGCCGCCGCGAGGCTGAGGCCCGGCCGGGCGTGGACGGTGTCGGCGGGAAGCCTTGCCATCCACTCCCGCAGCGTCTCCCACCGGCCCTGGCCGATGAGGATCCAGCGCTCCTGCTCCACGACCCCCGCGGCCGCGTCCACATCGCCGGCGGCGAGGAGGTGCCGCACGGCGTCTCCGGCCTGGCCGTTGGCGAGGAGCCAGTCCGCCGCGGCGCGGTGGCGGACGGGGTCGTCGGCGACCTGGAGGCGAAGCCACTCGGCGAAGAGGTGGTGGTAGCGGAACCACCGGCGCCGATGGTCGAGCGGGAGGACGAACAGGTTGCGCCGCTCGAGGTCCTCGAGCATCCGCTGGCCGCCAGCCCGCCCGGTGACGGCCTCGCACAGCGGCGCCGTGAGGCGCTCGAGGATCGCGGTGTCGAGCAGGAAGTCGCGGTGCTCCGGGGGCAGCTGGTCGAGGACCTCGTCACGGAAGTAGTCGAAGATGTGGCGGTTGTCGCCGGCAAAGGCCTCCACGACCGCGGAGGGGTCGCCCAGGTCCTGCCGTGCGGAGATGCCGACGAGCTGCACCGCGGCCGCCCACCCGTCGGTCCGTTCCGTGAGCCGCTCCAGGTGCTCCCGCGGCAGGACGATGCCGGCGGCGTCGAGCAGGGCGCCCACCTCGTCACCGACCAGCTTCAGCTCGGCGTAGCGCACCTCGCGGAGCGCGCCGTGGGAGCGGAGGCGAGACAGGGCGAGCGGGGGGTCGTGCCGGGTGGAGATGACGAGCCGGAGCGAGGCGGGTGCCTCCACCAGGAGCTGGTCCACCCCCGCGTGGATCTCCGGGTTCGTGATGAAGTGGTAGTCGTCCAGCACCAGGACGACGAGGGCTCGGCCGTCCTCGAACAGGGCGCGGGCGATGGCCCGAGGGCCGGGCGCGCCGACCCGGAGGCCCAGCGCGGCGTTCACCGCCGGCCAGAACAGGGCGGGGTCGTTGTCCTCGGGATCGAGCGAGTACCAGCTCCCGTCCGCTCGCCGGTCGATCCAGCCGCTGAGGGCGACGGACTTCCCGGAGCCGGCCGGGGACGAGACGAGGACGAGCGCGGCGTCGAGCACGGCCTCCTCGAGCGCTGTGTCCAGCCGGGCCCGCGCGACCTGGGATCGGCCCGTGGGCGGGGGCACCAGGGCCCCTGGACGAGGCACCGTCACCGCTCGCATCGCCGCATTCTGGCCCGCCGGGATTTCACACCGCGGGGTGAAGCGACGTCACCCCGTTCATCCGCATGCTCGACCTCGGAAGCGGTCGACCGACCGTGCTGACGTCGGAGGTTCTGCGATGGCCCGGTTCACGCGTGTGATGTACCGACGGCGACGGTGGGTCGTCGCCGCCTGGCTCCTGTTGCTGGTCGTCCTGTCGGGGCTGGCCGGCCGCTTCGGTGGTGATGACACCACCGACTACGGCACCCCCGGGTCGGAGTCCTCGGCCGCCAACGACCTGCTCGACGAGCGCTTCCCCGATGCTTCCGGTGACACCATCGAGGTCGTCTGGACGGCCGATGACGTCACGGACGGCGGAGTCCGGTCGCGGGTCGACGCGCTGCTCCGGTCCGTGGGCCGGGGCGACCACGTCGCCGGGGTGAGCGAGGGCCCGCCCTCGAGCGACCGCACCGTCGGCTTCGCCACCCTGCAGCTCGACACCTGGGACATGCCCGTGGGATCCACACGGGCGATCCTCGAGCTCGCTGAGGAAGCCAGCGGGGACGGCCTCACCGTCGAGCTCGCCGGCAACCCGGTGCAGACCGCGGAGCAGGGTGAGGTGGGCAGCGAGGGCATCGGGCTCCTCGTCGCCGCCGTCATCCTCCTGATCAGCTTCGGGTCCCTCCTGGCCATGGGCCTGCCGATCGTGTCGGCGGTCCTCGGAGTCGGCGTGGCCTCGGGGTTCATCGCCCTCCTGGCCTCGCTCGTCGACGTCCCCGACTGGGCGACCTCGGTCGCCACGATGATCGCCATCGGCGTCGGCATCGACTACTCGCTGCTGATCGTGACGCGCTACCGCGCTGCCCTCGGTGAAGGGCTCGATCCCGGCGACGCCGTGGTGGAGGCCGCCGGGACCGCCGGCCGGTCCGTGGTGTTCGCCGGTGCCACGGTCATGGTGAGCCTGCTCGGCATGGTCGTGATGCGGCTGCCCTACCTGCACGGGGTCGCCTTCGGCTCGGCCCTGGCCGTGGGCGTGATGGTCGCACTGTCGGTGACGCTGCTGCCGGCCGTGCTCGGCTTCGTCGGGCGCAACATCGACCGGCTGCACGTCCCCTTCGTCGAGACGGCCGTCCCGGAGCGCTCCCTCGCGCACCGGTGGAGCCGGGCGATCCAGCGTCGACCGTGGCCGGCGGCCCTGGGCGGGCTCCTGCTGCTGCTCGCGCTCGCCTTCCCGGCGACCGGCCTGCGGCTGGGCTTCCCCGACGCGGGCAACGGCCCGGAGTCGCTGTCGAGCCGCCGGGCCTACGATCTGCTCACCGATGCCTACGGGCCCGGTCGCAACGGCACCCTGCTCGTCGTGGCCGACCTCGCCGACGGAGGGGACCTCGGGGACGTGGACCGGCTGCGCAACGAGCTCGCGGTCACGCCGGGGGTCGCGAGCGTCGCCGATCCGATCGTGGACGAGGCCGGCTCCACCGCCGTCCTGGGCGTCGTCCCGACCACGTCGCCCCAGGACGAGGCGACGGAGGTCCTGCTGCGCACGGTCCGGGACGAGGTCGTCCCGAACGCGGTGGCGGGCACGGGTCTCGAGGTCCGGGTCGGCGGCCTGACGGCGGGGTTCCTCGACCAGAGCGAGGCCATCGGTGACCGGTTGCCGCTGTTCATCGCGGCCGTCGTCGGGTTGAGCTTCGTGCTCCTCCTCACGGTCTTCCGCTCGGTGCTGGTGTCGGTCAAGGCCGCCGTGCTGAACCTCCTGAGCGTCTTCGCCGCCTACGGCGTCATCAGCCTCGCGGCGGACGGTGGCTGGTTCGGTGAGCTGCTCGGCATCCAGGAGCAGACACCCGTGCCGGCGTTCATCCCGATGATGATGTTCGCCATCCTGTTCGGGCTCAGCATGGACTACGAGGTGTTCCTGCTGTCCCGGATCCGTGAGGAGTACGTGCGCACCGGCGACAACAGCGGATCGGTGGCGGATGGCCTGGCCACGACCGCCCGCGTGATCACCGCGGCCGCGGCGATCATGGTGGCGGTCTTCGGGGCGTTCGTCCCGAGCGACCAGGTGTTCCTGAAGCTCATCGGGATCGGGCTCGCCACGGCGATCCTCGTCGACGCGACGGTCGTCCGGATGGTCCTGGTGCCGGCGACGATGCAGCTGCTGGGGGACCGCAACTGGTGGCTCCCCAGCTGGCTGGCCCGCTGGCTGCCGACGGTCACGATCGAGGGACCGGCGACGATCCCCGACCACCACGACGAACCCGCCGTCGAGCGGGTCGCGGCCTGAAGGAGAGGGAGAGATGGATCACGATCTGACCGGCTGGGACATCCACCACGGCGAGTCGACCGAGTGGATGCCGTGGGGCGGCGACGGCGCCACCGCACGAGCCAAGGTGCTCGGCAGCGGCGACGGCTACCTCCTCGTCCTCGTCGAGGCCAAGGCCGGGTACACCGGTGCGGCCCACGAGCACACCGCGGCGGAGGTGTCGTACGTCATCGCCGGGACGGTGGAGACGCAGGGTGTGACGATGCAGGCCGGTGACGGCTACGTCGCCTCTGCCGGCTCGGTGCACACCAGCTTCACCGCCGTCACCGACGCCACCTACGTCGTCGCCTTCAAGCTGTAGCCACCGATTGGCGGCGCCGACCGTCCCGGGAGCCTCGACCGTGTGGCCCCGGAACGACTCGAGCCCGTGGAGGTACGACGATCTAGGGCGGGAGGGGCAGCGGGATCGATCTCAGGCATCGCCGGTAGGTGGACCGGTAGCCTCGGAGCGGTGCGGGTCGAAGAGCACATCGAGCGCCTCGATGCGGAGTCGGCGGCCTTCCTGGCGTTGGCGCGAGGGGCCGACTTGGAGCGGCCCGTGCCCGGCTGCGAGGGCTGGGTCTGCCGAGATGCGATCGCGCACGTCGGCCAGCTGCTGCGCTGGTCCGCCGAGCTGGTCGCCACCGGCCGGCTCGAGCTGGCGAGCTGGGAGATGCTCGGCATCGCGGCCCCCGGCGACGATGCCCTGGTCGACTGGCTGGCCGACGCCCGCACGAACGCCCTCGACACGTTCCGCACGTCGGACCTCAGCGCCCCCGTGTGGGGCTGGGCCGGCGACCATCGCGGCTGGTTCTGGCCCCGCCGGATGCTGTTCGAGGTGGCGGTGCACAAGACCGATCTGCAGCGGGGCGTGGGCGAGGAGCCATCGCTCGACGACGACCTCGCCGTGGAGGGCATCGACGAGCACCTCTCCGTGCTGCCGTGGACCGTGGTCACCGACCCCGGGGTCGCGGCACTCCAGGGCGCCGGGGAGACGATCGGCCTCGAGGCGACCGAGGGACCGCGTTGGCGGCTCCTGTTCCTGCCGGGCGGGTTCATCTGGGACCGGACGACGGCCGACACCGACGTGACCGTGTCCGGCCCCGTCTTCGACCTCTACATGCACACGCAGGGCCGGCCCAACGGGTGCACCCTCAGCGGAGACGTGGAGCTGCACGCGCGGACGCTGGGCAGCCTCAGCTTCTGACCCGCCGACCCGCTACGAGGCCGGGCGAGTTCGCACACCACGGTCCTGGGTACCTCGTGGGCATGGGCAGCGCGAGCACCGACGGCCGGAGCGGTCGAGCCTTCGGGCGGATGACGGCGCGGCAGGTCGACGTCGCCCTCGAGGCGCTCGTCGTCGGCGCGATCGCGAGCGGCGTCGCGTCCTGGAGCCTCGGCGATCGATGGAACGGCTGGGCCGCCGGGACCCACGGCGTCGTCGGCCTCAGCCTGCTGCTGCTGGTGCCCGCCAAGGTGCGCGGATCGGTGCGCACGGGGTTCCGGCACGGTCGGGCGACGCGGTGGATGTCTGCTGCGTTCGGGGTCCTCGTCCTCGCCACCATCGCCCTCGGCCTCCTGCACGCGACCGGCCTCTGGTACGGCGTGGGGCAGTGGACGGCGCTGTGGACCCACGTGCTGCTCGCGGCCGCGGTGGTGCCGCTGCTCGTCTGGCACGTGCTGAGCCGCCCGAGCCGGCCGACCTGGCGTGACCTCGACCGTCGCGCGGTGCTCCGCCTCGGCGGCGTCGCCGGTGCGGCGGTGGTGCTGCACAGCGTCCAGCGCACCGCGTCGGATCTCGCGGGCCTGGCCGGTGATCAGCGGCGCCACACGGGTTCTCACGAGGTCGCGTCGCACGACCCCGATCGGCTGCCGACGGTGATCTGGTTCGACGACAGCCGACCGGAGGACACCAGGGCCGCCGCGTGGGACCTGCGCGTCCAGGGGCACGCGGTAGCGATCGCCGAGCTCTGGGACCGGGCCACACCGGTGGTCGCCACCCTCGACTGCACCGGCGGGTGGTGGAGCGAGCAGTCCTGGGATGGCGTCCCGCTCTCCGCGCTCATGGGTCGAGCCCACGGGCGCAGCGTGCGAGTCCGCTCGGCCACGGGCTACGCACGTCACTTCCCGCTGGGGGACCTCGATCGCCTGTACCTCGCCGTCGGCTACGAGGGGCGGCCGCTCCGGCCCGGCCATGGCGCGCCCGTCCGGCTCGTCGTGCCCGGCCGCCGCGGCTTCGAGTGGGTCAAGTGGGTCACGAGCGTCGATGACGACGACCGGCCCTCCTGGCTGCAACCCCCGTTGCCCGTCACCTGAGCCGTACGTCGACGGCATCTGGGTGGTGCGGCCGGACGGATCAGTTTTACGGGGTTGACGAAGATTTCTACATTGTATAAAAGTCTCTGTATGCCGTTGAGGACAGCGAAGGACGACTGGCGAGATGCCAAGCGCCAGGCAGCCCACGACGCCATCGTCGAGGCGGCGTGGCGGCTGGTGCGGGCCGAGGGGCTCGCCGGCCTGTCTCTCCGCGGGTTGGCCGTGGAGGCGGGGATCACGACACCCACGGTCTACGCGTACTTCGAGTCGAAGGACGCGATCTATGACTCGATGTTCCAGCAGGCCGCCTCGGACTTCGCCGAGCGGATGGCCGAGCCCTCCGGATCGTCGGATCCTCGGCAGGTCCTCATCGAGGGGATGGCACGCTTCGCGGAGTTCTGCACGTCCGACCCGGCCCGCTACCAGCTCCTCTTCCAGCGGACGATCCCGGGCTTCGAGCCCTCACCGGCGGCGTACGAGCCGGCGATCCGCGCGCTGGAGGCAACCCGGCGGCGCCTCGCCGACGCCGGGATCGAGGACCCGCGCCACCTCGACCTGTGGACGGCCCTCAGCACCGGCCTCGTCGATCAGCAGATCGCCAACGACCCGGGGGGCTCCCGCTGGATCGACCTCGTCGACGACGCCGTCGGCATGTTCCTCGACCACTGCCGGAAGGCAGCCACACCCAAGGGAAGGAAGCGCTGAGATGACCCCACCCGCCGCCGCTCGCCTGCATCACATCGCCATCACCGTGACCGACGTGGACGCAAGCATCGAGTGGTACGAGAGGGTCTTCGGGATCCGGCACCAGGCCGACGAGCCGCACGAAGGCGGCGTCGGCAAGCTCCTCGCCGACGAGACGATGGATCTGGTCATCGTGCTGCACCGCCACGACGGCAACGACGGCGGCCGCTTCGACGAGACCGCCACCGGCCTCGACCACGCCGGGTTCGTGGTGGCGAGCCGCGACGACCTCGTCGCCTGGCAGGCCCACCTCGAAGCCAACGGCGTCGAGCGGGCGGCGACCACCGGCCGGCCGCTCACACAGTCCCCCATCACGGACCAGCCCTACGGCTCGGTCCTGGTCTTCCGAGACCCCGACAACATCCAGCTCGAGCTCA
>DATFFY010000308.1:0-2489 GCA_035249805.1 Acidimicrobiales bacterium
TCGGACCACCCCCTTTCCGTGGTTGAGGCCATGATACGTGTTCGGCCAGGACGAACGAAGGGGGAAGCCGAGGATGCAGACCGTCACGCCGTACCTTCTCTACGAGGACGTGGCCGCCGCGATCGACTGGCTGAGCCGCGCATTCGGATTCGAGGAGCAACTCCGTTTCGCCGACGACGACGGGACCGTCACTCACGCGGAGCTCGCGCTGGGCGACGGCATCGTTTACCTCGGCCACCCGGGGCCCGACTACCGCTCTCCGAAACGGGTCGGGACAACCTCTCACCTCGTCCACGTGTACGTCGACGACGTCGAGGCCCACCACGCCCGGGCGGTCGGGGCGGGCGCGCCCGGCGAGCTCCAGGACACCCCGTACGGCGATCGCCGCTACGACACCGAGGACCTCGAGGGCCAGCGCTGGTCGTTCGCGCAGAGGATGAAGGACGTCGCCCCCGAGGACTGGGGCGCCAGGGCCGTCTAGGACCTTGGGTCTTCTCGCACGGCGATGCCGGCGGCCCGCGCCTCGGTCTTCTCGACCACGGCGAAGCGGGGGTAGCTCGCCACGACGCGCTCGATGTCGGGCGCGACGTGGCCCGGGACGACGGCGAAGTGGGTGCCCCTGCTCCGCACCTCCTCGTACTCGGTCAGGGTGAGACTGACCGGATGCGTGCAGTCGGTGTCGCCGCACTCGCAGATGAACTCCGCCTCGTCCTTCGTGTCGAGGTGCTCGTTCATGCGCTTGATGCGCTCGTTCACCTCGCGGAAGAGAGCTTCGTTCTTGGCCACCCGCTCTTCTCTCGGCCCCACAGCCCCGATTCTAGCCCCGTCGGCCACTGCCTTCACGGGACGACGACCCGGACCATGCCGTCCTCGACCCGTACCTCGAAAGTGTCCACCGGCAAGTAGGCGGGGAGCGTCAGGGCCTTGCCGGTGCGGAGGTCGAAGCGGGACCCGTGGCGCGGGCAGATGACCACCGCCTCGAGCGGCTCGAAGTCGCCCTCGCACAGCGGCCCGTCGTCGTGCGAGCAGCGGTCCTCGATGGCGTAGAACTCGCCGTCCAGGTTGTAGACGCCGATCGCGAGCTCCCCCGCACGGACGATCTTCACCTCGCCCGGAGGAATGTCCTCGACCGGGCCGACGGTCAGCTCGGTCACGAGTGCTCCTGCAGGTAATGGTGCCCCTCTTCTGCGTCGCGAGCACCACGCCGGAGATCGCACTCGACCGCAGCCAAGGCCGGAAGCCTTGGCAAGGGCGAGGGTGAGCTCCGGCGCCGCGTGATCGCGGGGCAGAAGCAGGCGTGCATTGCCTGCAGGGGCACCTGGCTACTTGAGCTCGAGCTCGTCGAGGGCGCCCCACTCCTCCGGCAGCGGCGTCCCCTTGCCCTTGTGCAGCGCCACCTTGAGCACCCCGAGCCCGAGCAGCGCGCACTTGAGCCGGACCGGCGTGAGCGGGATGCCGACCTCCTCGAGAAGCTCGTCGCGGGACATGGAGGCGACCTCCTGGGCCGTGCGGCCCTTGACCATGTCCATGAGCATGGACGTCGCCGCCTGGCTGATCGCACAGCCCCGGCCCTGGAACTTGACGTCGGCGATCGTGTCGCCCTCGAACTCGACCGCGATCGAGACCTCGTCGCCGCAGAGCGGATTCTGCCCCTCCGCCTGCGCGTCGGGCTCGCTGATGACCCCGTGGCCGCGCGGGTTCTTGTAGTGGTCGAGGATGACCTCGCGGTACAGGCTGTCGAGCTCGCTCACGAGAAAAGCTTACGCGCCCGCTGAAGCCCGTCGACGAGCCGGTCGATCTCCTCGGGCAGCGTGTAGAGGTAGAAGCTCGCGCGCGTCGTCGCGTCGACGCCGAGGCTGGTCATCAGCGGCTGGTTGCAGTGGTGGCCCGCCCGGACGGCGACGCCTTCCGAGTCGACCACCTGGGCGACGTCGTGCGGGTGGATGCCGTCGAGGTTGAAGCTGACGATGCCGGCGCGACGCTCGGGCGGCGGGCCGTAGAGCGTGAGGCCCGGGACCTCCGAGAGGCGCCCCCAGGCGTACGCGGTGAGCTCGGCCTCATGGAGCTCGACGGCCTCGAGCCCGACCTCGGTGAGGTAGTCGATCGCGGCCCCCAGGCCCACAGCCTGCGCGATCGGGGGCGTGCCGGCCTCGAACTTGTGCGGGAGGTCGTTCCACGTCGTCCGCTCGATCGTGACCTTGCGAATCATCTCGCCGCCGAGCTCGAAAGGAGACATCCGCTCGAGCAGCTCTCGCCGCCCCCAGAGCACCCCGATGCCGCTCGGCCCGCACATCTTGTGGCCGGTGAAGGCGAGGAAGTCGCAGCCGAGCGCCTGCACGTCGAGCGGGCGGTGCGGCGCGGCCTGGGCGGCATCTACGACCATGACCGCCCCGCGCTCGTGCGCCCAGGAGGCGAGCTGCTCGACCGGGTTCACGGTCCCGAGCGAGTTCGAAATCAGCCCGCACGCCACGAGCTTCACGCGGCCGCGC
>DATFFY010000309.1:0-6054 GCA_035249805.1 Acidimicrobiales bacterium
CCGCGATGTTGGTCGAGTCGTTGCCCGTGGCGTCGTTGCCGCCCGTGTTGCTGCCGGCCACACCGACGTTGACGACGTCGGAGTCCTGCACGCCGACGGTGAGGCCGTCGTCGTCACCGGTGTCCGCGACGCTCTGGTCGACGTTGTTGTCGGCCACCGAGCCGGTCGCCGTGGCCGCACCCGTGTTGACGGTGCCCGTGCCGGTGGAGGTGTTGCTGGTGGTGGCGCTGTTGCTGGCGATCCCACCGGCGGCACCCTGGCCCGTCGCCGCGATGTTGGTCGAGCTGTTCCCGGTGGCGGTGTTGCCGCCCGAGTTGGCGAACCCGGCGCCCGCGTTGATGACGGTCGAGTCCTGGAAGGTGATCTCGTCGGCCATCGCCGGCACCGTCGTGGTGGTGAGCACCAGTGCCCCACCGACCATGACGAGCGCCATCCGCTTGACCCGCCTCGAGTGAGGAGTTGCTGCCATGGGGCTCCTTCGCTTCGTTCTGTCCGACACGCCCGTGCGCCGCGCCCTTGCGAGGCGAGGGCACATTACGCCATTTCCCGGGGCTGTGGATGTCACCTTGGTGACGGTTCGGGTCGGTGTGCCCGATTTCTCGGGCTGGTCGGCCCGTCCGGAGAGCCACCGGGGCACTGCCGGCGGCCCCGAACGCCGTCACGAGGAGGGACCGCTCCGGGGCGGAGGGTGGCCGCCGGGCGGCGATCTAGAAGGGCTCGGGCGGGCCGAAGTCGCCGATCGGGCTCGTGTGGGTCACGAGCAGCTGCTCGTCGGGCAGCCACACGTGCAGGTGCGCGGCCGGCGGCTCGCGGCGCCACCGGGCCTCCCCGTCGGTGAGGTCGAGGGCGACCTGGTGGGCCACGCTCGGCGTCGTCGTCACGACCGTCCCCCGCCACAGCGTCGTGATGTTCCGGTGCAGGTGGCCGGTGATGACGCGGACGACGTGGGGATGGCGCTCGATCACGTCGCCGAGCGCCTGCCCGTCGTCGAGGCCCATGCGATCCATGTGGGCGACCCCGGTCGCGTACGGCGGGTGGTGGACGGCGACGATCGTCGGCGAGCTCGAGCCGCTGAGCTCGGACTCGAGCCAGGCCAGCTGCTCCTCGCCCACCCGGCCGTTGGGCGACCCCGGCACGGAGTCGTCGAGGAGGAGCACGCGCAACGGACCGACCTCGAGCGCGCAGGGCCACGTCGCCCGGCCGGGGAAGACCTCGGCCAGCGTCTTCGGCACGTCGTGGTTGCCCGGCAGCAGCACGTACGGCGCCCGCAGCGGGTCCAGCAGACCAGCCAGGTTGTCGTACTGCTCGCGGGAACCTCCGTCGGTGAGGTCCCCCGTGATCACGACGAGGTCGGGCTGCGGCACGAGCCCGTTCACGTGGACCACGGCGTCGCGCAGGTAGGCCGCCGTGTCGATCACGCCGCCGAGCCGCTCGCCCGCCGCGAGGATGTGGGGGTCGGTGATCTGGGCGATGACGGTGGGACTTCCGCTCCGCACGCCACCAGGCTACGGCAGGTCGAGTCACTAGGGTCCGGCCGTGGCGTACGACACAGTGACGGGGTACTGCTGGCCACAGTCGGTGGAGCCCGGGCAGACCGTGGCGCTGCACCTGTCCTCGGCCGGCGCGCGTCCGGTGCGCGTCGAGGTGGCGCGCGTGGGGGTGCGGCGGGAGGTCGTGCTCGTCGAGGACGGTGTTACCGCCGGTGACCACCCCACGCCGCTCGACGCGGCGCAGCTGGGGTGCGACTGGCCGGCAGCGATGGACATCCACGTCCATGACAGCTGGCGGAGCGGGTACTACGAGGTGCTCCTCGAGATCGAGGTCGACGGGAAGCGCCGCCGCGAGCACGCCTTCTTCGTGGTGCGGCCGAAGGCGGGCGCGCCGACGGCGCCGATCCTCCTCGCGCTGTCCACCAACACGTGGCACGCCTACAACGACTTCGGCGGCCGCAACCTGTACACGGGCGGCACGTCGGTGGCCCTCCAGCGCCCCATGGCCCGCGGCTACCTCTGGAAGCCTCCGGGCAACGGCCGCCGGGTCACGAGCGTGAGCCGCGTGCCGGACCCCGACAGCACCGCGCACGTGGGCTACCTGCGGCTCAACCACCTCTCGCCCTACGCGGGGTCCGCGGGCTGGCCGGACTGGGAGCTGCCCTTCCTGCAGTGGGCCGAGCGGGAGGGCTACGCCATCGACGTCGTCACCAACGTCGACCTCGAGGACCACCCCCGCCTGCTCGACGACCACGGCGGCAAGGGCTACCGCCTGTTCCTGTCGGTGGGCCACGACGAGTACTGGTCGGGCCCCATGCGCGACACCGTCGAGGGCTTCATCCACCGCGGTGGCAACGCCGCGTTCTTCTCCGGGAACACGTCGTTCTGGCAGGTGCGCTTCGAGGACCGCACGCCGCAGGGCCCGGCCGCGTCGATGATCGGCTTCAAGGGCTTCTTCAAGAAGGATCCCGCGTGGGACACCGACCGCGTCGGGGAGACGACGACGTTCTGGTCCGAGCCGGCGCTGCGCCGTCCCGAGAACCGGATGACCGGCGTGACGTTCTCCCGCGGCGGCTACCACCGCATCGGGAAGCGGGTCACGAACGGGCTCGGCGGCTACACCGTCCACCGTCCGGACCACTGGATCTTCGACGGCACCGGCATCGGCTACGGCGACGTGCTCGGCGCGTCGGCCGTCACCGTGGGCTACGAGTGCGACGGCTGCGCGATGACGATGGTCGACGGCCTCCCCGAGCCGACCCACGAGGACGGCACACCGGACACGTTCGTGATCCTCGGCACCGCGCCCGCCGCGCACTTCACCCGCACGACGTCGGCGCGGCCGCCCGCCCCCGACGAGCCGGCCGAGATCGAGTTCATCGCCGCCCGCCTCTTCGGCGAGCGCTCCGACGACGCCGTCCGCCGCATCTCCGCCAACCACGCCGTGCTCGGCAGCTGGACGAGCGCGGCCGGCGGCACGGTCGTCACCAGCGGCTCGACGGACTGGGCCCACGGCCTCGCTGGTCGCGACGTCCAGGTCGAGCAGATCACCCGCAACGTCCTCGACCGCCTGAGCGCTACATGACGAGCGAGGTGCCGCCGTCGACGACGATGGTGGCGCCGGTGAGGTAGCGGTTCCGCAGGATCGCGAGCGTTGCCTCGGCGCAGTCGTCGGGCGTGGCCGAGCGGTGCATCGGGACCTGCGCGGCGAAGGCCTCGTGGATCGGGCCCCAGTCCGCGGTCCACGGCGTGTCGACCAGCCCGGGCGCCACCGCGTTGACGCGCACCGGCGCGTGCGACTTGGCCAGCAGCGCCGTGAGGTGGTGCAGCGCGGCCTTGCTCATCGCGTAGGGGATGGACGAGCCCATCGGTCGGAGCCCCGCGACCGACGTGAGCATGATCACGTTCGGGTCCTCGGCCTGCTTCAGCAGGGGCATCGCCGCCTTCGTGAGCGCCCACGTGCCGAACACGTTCACGTCGAAGATGCGCTTGAACACGTCGTCGGTCACGGCCTCGAGGTCGGTGTGCGGGATGAGCTGCGTCCAGCCGGCGTTGTTCACCAGCACGTCGAGGTGGCCGAACCGCTCGACGGTGGCGTCGAGCAGGGCCCGACCCTGGTCGGCGTCGCTGATGTCCGCCTGCACGTAGATGGACTCGCCCGGCAGCGCGTCGGCCACGGCCCGCCCCGCGTCGACCGAGGTCGAGCTGTTGACGACGACCGCGGCGCCCAGCGCCGACAGCCGGTGGGCGATCGCCTCGCCGATCCCGCTCGACGACCCGGTCACGATCGCCACCCGCCCGTGCATCTCCCCATCGCTCATGGCGCCGGAGGCTACGCCGACGCGGTGAACCGCGGGCCGGGCTCGCTCGTAGGTACCGGCATGCGACGGGTGGTGGGCGTGCTGGTGGTGGCGGGCCTCTCCGTGTTGGGTGCGGCCTGCGGTGGCGACGACGACACGCAGACCGAGGACAGCTCGACGACGTCCTCCAGCACCACCTCGACGTCGGCGCCGACCACCACCGTCGCCCCCGCGGCAGCGCAGGACACCACGCCCGCGACCACCCGCGCCTCGACGGCGCCCCGCACCGCAGCCACCCAGCCTCCCGCCACCCAGCCGCCGGCGACCCAAGCGCCGGCCACGGCCCCACCGACGGCGCCGCCGGTCACCGAGCCGCCGCCCACCATGCCCCCGCCGACCTACGGCTACGGGTACTAGTGCAGCGCTAGGTCCGGCCCTCCTCCTCCTGCGCCTTGGTGAGGGCGCGCTGCTCGTCGAGGGCGCGACGCTCCCAGTCGGCGTGGAACGTCGGGAACCCGGCGGCCGCCATCGCGTCGACCACGCGCCGGTCGTCGTCCACGACGATGCCGACGACCCGGCCGTCGGCGAGGCGGTGCAGCGCCTCCACCTTGAGCTGCGCGGCGGGGCGACGGTCGTCGTCGGGTCGCATCACGAGGCGGTGCCCGCCCAGGCCGTGCTCCTCGAGCCACGCCCGCGTCACGCCCTCGAGCCAGCGGGGCCGACCGGTCAGGTAGACGACCTCGTGGTCCTCGCGCAGCCGCTCGACGATGGCGCGCCCCTCCTCGTGGAGGCCGTCGTCGCCGGCCTCGTCGAAGAACCGCTGCCAGCTCTTGCGCCGCCCCTCGATGTGGTGCAGGCGATGGCGCACGTCCGCCACCACGCCGTCGATGTCGACGATGGCCAGGGGCGGCGCGGCCTCCACGTCCCTCAGCCTGGCACCCACGCGCGGCTAGAGGGCCCGGTTGGGCTCCAGCACCCAGCGCCCGGCGTCGGTGAGCGCGAGCGAGTCCGGCTCCCCGCCGGTGCTCTCGATGCGCTCCACCAGGCCCTCCGCCTCGAGCGCGGCGACGTCGCGGTCGAGGTCGGCGAAGCCCAGCGTGCGGAACTCGTCCTCTGGCACGCCGAGCCCCTCGGGCGATCGGCTGTGGATCGCTTCGAGCAGGTCGAGCTGTGCTGCTGTGGCCACGGTGCAGGCATCCCCTCCTCGCCCGCGTCGCAGACCGGGCCGCGTCGGCAGCCGGCTACAGCGCCGCGCCGACGAGCTCGCCGATGCCGTAGGTGACCGCCATCGCCAGCGATCCGCCGACCACGAGGCGCGTGATCGCCTGCCGCCGCTGGCCCCCACCGAGGGACACGCTGATCGCGCCGGTGGTGGCCAGCGCCACCACGACGGCCACGAAGGCCACGGGGATGCGGGCCCAGGACGGCGGCAGGAGGATCGCGACGATCGGCAGCAGCGAGCCGACCACGAACGCGACCGCGGACGACAGCGCCGCCGCGCGCGGGTCGGCCAGCGCGTCGCGGTCGATGCCGAGCTCGAGGTCGAGGTGGGCGCCGAGCGCGTCGTGGGCGGTGAGCTCGTCGGCGGCGGCCTCCGCGGTGGATGCGGAGAGGCCGCGCCGCCGCAGGAGGGCCCGCAGCTCCCGCAGCTCGGTGGCGGGCATCTCCTCCAGCTCGCTCCGCTCCTTGCGGATCAGGGCCACCTCGGTGTCGCGCTGCGTGCTGACGGACACGTACTCGCCGAGCGCCATGGAGGCCGCGCCGGCGACGACACCGGCCAGGCCGGCGGCCGCGATCGCGGTGGTGTCCGACGTGGCCGCGGCCACGCCGACCACCAGGCCGGCCGTGGAGATGATCCCGTCGTTGGCGCCCAGCACGCCGGCCCGCAGCCAGTTGAGGCGGCCGCGGACCTCCGGGACGTGCGGCTCGGCCCCGTGCTCCGCCGGCACCTCGGCCTGGGGGCGATCCTCCACGCACCGATCGTACGAAATGGGTCAGACGTCTCATGACAGGGACGACGGGGAAGCGCATCTTCAGACCATGAGCGTGCACTGGATCGAGCTGCGGTACCGGGGCCGATGCAGTCGCTGCCGCGCCGAGCTCGGCCGGGGCGAGCTGGCCCGCTTCGACGACCTGACGCGCGAGATCGCCTGCTTCGACTGCGACGAGCGCGCCCGGATCGGCCGCGAGGCCGCCAAGCGGCGCATGCGCGTGATGGCGCCGCCGCCGGCCGAGCCGCCCAGCCCGGCTGACCGGCAACGGGT
>DATFFY010000310.1:0-4990 GCA_035249805.1 Acidimicrobiales bacterium
GTCGACGACGGGGACCTGTTCCACCGCGCCGCCTGCGCCATGGTGGCCGGCAAGGAGGTCCAGGAGATGACCCCCGCCGCGGCCCGCCGCCGTGGCCTCGAGCCCTGCCCGGCCTGCACGCCTGCCGCCGTCCCCGCCTGAGCCCGTGTACTCCCTCGAGATCGCGCTGCTGGGCATCATCTTCGGTTGCCTCTACGCGCTCTCGGCCACGGGCATCGTCCTGACCTACACCGCGACCGGCGTCTTCAACTTCGCCCACTTCGCCATCGCGCTGCTGGCCGGCTACCTGGGGTGGCAGCTCAGCGGCGTCTGGGGCCTCCCCCTCGTGCTCGTCGTGCCCATCGTGCTCATCGTGTGCGGGCCGATGATGGGGCTGCTGCTCGAACGGGTCGTGTTCCGGCGATTGCAGGAGCGCCGCGCCTCGAGCTCGGAGAAGCTCGTCGCCGCCCTCGGCGTCACCGTGGCCGTGCTCGCGCTGATCAACGGCATCTGGGGCCCGGGTCCGCAGGGCAGCAACGTCGACCCCGTGCCGCGGCTGTTCGCCGTGCACCCCTTCGAGATCGGGACGCTCCGCTTCGACACCGAGCAGGTGGGGCTGCTGTGCACGGTCCTCGTCGTCGCCGCCCTGCTCTACGTGCTGTTCCAGCGCACGTTCCTGGGCACGACGATCCGGGCCGTCGTGGACCGCCGCGAGCTGGCCGAGCTGTCGGCCATCGACGCCAACCGCGTGTCCCAGGTGGCGTGGTCGCTCGGGTGCACCCTGGCGGCGCTGACCGGGCTGATCATCCCGCAGGGCGTGCTGGAGCCGCAGAAGATCATCTTCTTCGGGATCGAGACGTTCTCGGTCGCGGTGGTGGCCCGCCTGACCAGCATCCCCAAGGCGATCCTGTTCGGCTTCTTCGTCATGGGCATGGGCCGGAGCCTGCTCGACCTCTACCAGCCCTTCGGCGTCGACGGCGGCTGGGCCGAGACCTACCAGGCCCTCATCACGAACCTCTCGAGCGTCGTGCTCTTCGTCGCCCTGGTCGTCATGCGCCGGCTCGACGAGGTCGGGGACACGGGCGCGTCGGCCGGCCAGGGCATCGTCGTCGGCGCGTTCGGGCGACGGGCCGTGTCCATGCCGGGCCGGGCCCTCGCGGTCGTCGCCGGGGCCGCGGCGGTGATCGCGCCGTTCTCGCTGGGAGGCCGGGACCTGCGCCTCGCCCAGATCACCCTCGCCCTCGTCGTGATCTTCGTCTCGATCGTGTGCATCACCGGCTTCTCCGGGCACCTGACGCTGGGCCAGGCGTCGATCGCCGGCCTCGGCGCGTTCTTCAGCGCGCGCGCGGCCAACGCGTGGGACCTCCCCGTGCTCGTCGCGATGCTCTGCGGCATGGCCGTCGCCCTCGGCGCCGGCCTCCTGGCCGGGTACCCCGCGCTGCGACGGCGCGGCCTGTTCCTCGGCCTGACCACGCTCGGGCTCGCGCTGATCATCGACCGCTTCGTCTTCAACGCGGAGATCTTCCAGGGTGGGCCGGGCGGCCTGGTCGTCCAGCGGCCCAACCTCTTCGGCATCGAGCTCGACTCGGACCGGGCCTTCTACTTCTACGAGCTGGTCGTCGTCGGCCTCGTGCTCGTGCTGGCCCACAACCTGCGCAGCGGCCGCCTCGGGCGCGTCCTCGCGGCGATGCGCGACTCGGAGACGGCGGCCAGCTCGGTCGGCATCGGCCTGCGCCGGGCCAAGCTGTTCGTCTTCGGCGTGTCCGCGGCGATGGCCGGCCTCGGCGGGGCGCTCCTCACCCAGTCCCAGGAGAACTGGGACACGAACACGTTCAACCCGGTCTTCGGGCTGTTCTGGTTCGTGGCGGTCGTCGTGTGCGGCGTGTCGAGCATCGGCGGCGCGGTCCTGGCGGCGGCCATCTACGTCGCCATCCCGCGCTTCCTCGACCTCGACATCCAGAGCGCGATCGGCGTGTTCGGCCTCGGCGCCATCTTCCTCGGCCGCATCCCGGGCGGCGTCGTCGCCCAGTTCGGCCGGGTCGGGCAGTGGCTGCGCCACCAGGTGACCGAGCAGTACCGCGACGCCCGACGAGCGCCGCCCGCGCCCGAGCCGGCCCCGGTGCCCACCGCGTTCGCCGACCGGGTGCTCGCCGAGCGGGCCGCGGAGGGCAGGCTATGAGCGAGCGTCAGCGAGCGAATCGGCAACACAGGCATCCCGGAGACGCGCAGCGGCTCCGTCGCTCATCGAGGCGCGTGCCATCGACCGCGGGGCTAGCTCGATGAGCGACGGCTCAGTGCTCAGCGCGCACGAGGTGACCGTGCGCTTCGGGGGCCTGGTGGCCGTGAACCAGGCGTCCCTCGAGGCGCCCCCCGGCACGGTCACCTCGCTCATCGGTCCGAACGGGGCGGGCAAGACGACGCTGTTCAACGCGCTCTGCGGCCTGCTGGCCCCCAGCAGCGGCACGGTGCGCCTGGGCCTGCGGGACATCACCGACCTGCCCACCCACGAGCGGGCCCAGCTCGGCATCGCCCGCACCTTCCAGCGGCTCGAGGTGTTCACGGGGATGACCGTGTTCGAGAACCTCCAGGTCGCCGTCGAGGCGGCCAGCCCCGGCCGCACCTACACGGGCCTGTTCCGGCTCCGTCACCCCGACGAGCCGGCGATCACCGAGGTGGTCGACCACGTGCTCGACCTCGTCGGCCTGCGCCACCTGGCGGACCGGACCGCCGGCTCCCTCAGCACGGGATCGCTCCGCCTCGTCGAGCTCGGCCGGGCGCTGTGCACCAACCCCTCGATCCTGCTCCTCGACGAGCCGAGCAGCGGGCTCGACAGCGCGGAGACCGAGGCGTTCCAGGCCGTGGTGCGGGAGGTGGCGGAGCGAGGCGTCGGCGTGCTGCTGGTCGAGCACGACGTCGAGCTCGTGATGGCGCTCTCCGAGCGCATCTACGTCCTCGAGGAGGGCTCGGTCATCGCCAGCGGCAGCCCCGCCGACGTGGCGAAGGATCCCGCCGTGCGCGAGGCCTACCTCGGCGTGCCCGCGGACGCCGGAGGCGGCCGGTGAGCGCCGCCCTCGAGCTCGAGGGCGTGCAGGCCGGCTACGGCCGGATCCAGGTGCTCCACGGCGTCGACATGGTCGTGCCCGCGGGCTCCGTGGTCGCCCTGCTGGGGCCGAACGGCGTGGGCAAGACCACGACGCTCCGGGCCATCTCCGGCACCCTCCCCGTCGCCTCGGGCGCGATCCGGCTCGACGGGCGGCGCATCGACAACCGGCGCCCGAACGTGATCGCGTCGCGGGGCGTCCGGCTCGTGCCCGAGGGCCGGGGCGTGTTCCCGGCGCTGTCGGTCCAGGACAACCTGCGCATCCTGCACCGCAGCGCGGCGCGGGAGCTGGCCGCCCCGTGGGAGGACTGGCTGGCCGAGGTCACCACCACCTTCCCCCGGCTGGGCGAGCGGCTCGACCAGGCCGCCGGGTCGCTGTCGGGCGGCGAGCAGCAGATGCTCTCGGTGTGCCGGGCGCTGGGCCCGGCCTCGCGGGTGGTGCTCTTCGACGAGCTCTCGATGGGGCTGGCACCGATGGTGGTGGCCGAGCTGTTCGAGCGGGTCGCCGCCCTGCGGGCCCAGGGCCGCACCATCGTGCTGGTCGAGCAGCACCTCACCTACGCGCTCGACCTGGCCGACCTCTGCTACGTGCTCGGCAAGGGCAGGGTCGTGTGGGCGGGCGAGCCCGGCGAGCTCCGCCGCAACCCCCGCGCCGCCGCCTTCCTCGGCTGAGCGCCTAGTTGCCCTGCTCCAGGGCGGGGACGCCGTACTGCTTGGCGTCGGGGACGCAGTAGGGGAACTTGTCGGTGGCCTGGACCCAGCCGTCCTCGCTGTCGAGCCAGCGGGCCACGGTGAAGCACTCCTCGCGGGTGGGCGTCGTGTAGTCGACCGGCTTGTAGCCGAACCGGGCCATGACCCCGCCGCCCGTGTAGGCGTCCAGGCTGCGGAGGAAGTCCTCGAACCCCTTGCGGGTCGGGGCCGGGCCGGCCTGGCGCAGGTAGTCGGCCAGCAGGTTGCCCTGCCACCACGCCTCGAGCGCCCACTGGTGGAAGTCCTGGCCCGGCTGGTAGCGCTGGTACCCGGCCCGGAACTCGCGCACGACCGCGTTGCTCTCGGTCGTGTACGGGATCGAGCTGCCCGGGATGAAGACGTTGTTGCGGCAGGTGTCGTTGTAGCGCTCGCCGACGGCGTCGCCGAAGGCCACGATCGTCGACACCTTGGCCTTCACCTTGAACTGGCGCCGGCCCATCGCGTCGCAGAGCTTGCGGTTGGCGCCGTCGTCCATCGAGTCGACGATGATGTCGACGCCCTCGCTCTGCATCTGCGCGACGGCCTGGTCGAAGCTCGGTGCCGCGAACGACACGGTGAACACGGTGGTCGGGAGGCCCTCGAGGCGCAGGCCCTGGGCGAAGCCCTCACCGGCCTGCTTCGACTCGTCGATGTCGTAGGTGAACACCGCCGCCTTGGTGACGCCGATCTCCTGCTTGAACCAGCGCCAGATGCCGGTGAGGAACATGAGCTTCCCCTGGTAGCCGACGGTCCTGCCGTCGCGCGGGTAGCCCAGCGGCTGCGGGTACAGGCCCCAGAAGTGCGGGTACCGGTGGAAGCTGTTCGTGATCGGCATGCCGACCACGGGGATGCCCTTGTCGTTCAGGTACTGCGCGGCGCCGCCCATCGCCCGCGTGTTCGTGGAGATGAGGGCGAAGACCTTGTCCTGCTCGACGAGGCGCCGGGCGCACTCGAGCGTTCGCGCCCGGTCCTCGCGGTCGTCGCACGTCTTGAGGACGACCTGGCGGCCGTTGATGCCGCCCTTGGCGTTGGTCGCCTGCACCCACGCCCGCAGCCCCCGCACGGCGGGGGCGAACGCGTCGCCGAGCACGCCGTTCTCCGCGGTGATGTTGCCGATCGTGATCGTGTTCGCGGCGACGCCGACGTCCGAGGCCTGGTTCGGTCCGCCCCCGCCCGTCGCCC
>DATFFY010000311.1:0-10027 GCA_035249805.1 Acidimicrobiales bacterium
GGCCAGCTCGGGCGGGGTGTAGTGGGCGCCCTGCCGGCGCTCGTCGGCGCTGAGGGCTCCTTCCATGGCCGCGACGAGGGCTCGGGCCGGGTCCGGCGAGGCGATCGGCGCGACACCACTCGGCCGCTCCTCCGCCAGCCGCCACAGCAGCAGTCCCTCCGGCAGGTCGACACCCGCCTCCGCCGCCAACCCCGCCGCCGTCCCGGCCAGCCGCTCGGCCCGCACGTCCCGGCCCATCCCGGCGACGGTACGCCACCCCTCCCGTTCTCGCGACCGTCACGACACGCGTCCGTGTCGCGTCCGTCGCGAGAACACCGGGGGCGCCGGCACTAGGTTGCGGCGGTGCTCGTGGACGGCCCGCTGATCACCCAGACCCTGCCCGATGTGGCGGCGGCCGCCGAGCAGCTCGAGGACGAGGGCTACGACGGGACCTACACGTTCGAGGGCCCGCACGACCCCTTCCTCCCGCTCGTGCTCGCGGCCGAGGCCACCGACGAGCTCGAGCTCATGACGGCGGTGGCGATCGCGTTCTCGCGCAACCCGATGACCCTGGCCTCCCAGGCCTGGGACCTGCAGGCCCTCTCGGAGGGTCGCTTCCACCTCGGGCTGGGCAGCCAGGTGAAGGCCCACATCGAACGGCGCTTCTCGATGCCGTGGGTCGCACCCGCGGCACGGATGCGCGAGCTCGTGCTGGCCATCCGGGCCATCTGGACCTCGTGGCAGGACCGGGTGCCGCTGCGGTTCGAGGGCGAGCACTACACCCACACGCTCATGACCCCGTTCTTCGATCCGGGCCCGATCCCGCACGACCCGCCGGCCATCTGGCTGGGCGGCGTCGGCCCCCGCATGACCGAGGTGGCCGGTGAGGTCGCCGACGGGTTCTTCCTCCACCCCTTCTGCACGCAGCGGTCCCTCATCGAGGTGACGCTGCCTGCGCTGGAGCGGGGGCGGACCAAGCGGCTCGCCAGCCTCGACAAGGTGCAGACCTCGCTGCCCGTGATGATCGTGACGGGTGCGACGACGAAGTCCTTCGACGCGGCCCTCGAGTCGGTCCGGGCCCAGGTCGGCTTCTACGCATCGACGCCCGCGTACAAGGTCGTGCTCGACGTACACGGGCTGGGCGACCTCCAGCCCAAGCTCCAGGACCTCACCCGCACCGGCGACTGGGGCGGGATGGCTGCGCTGGTCCCCGACGACCTGCTCGACGCGGTCGCCATCGTCGCCCCGCCGGACGAGGTGGCCGGCGCCATCGAGGAGCGCTACGGCACCCTGCTCGACCGGGTCGCGCTCAACGCCCCCTACGTCGTCGACAAGGACATGTGGGGGGAGATCGTCGCCGACCTCCAGTGGTCAGGCGACGCCTGACCGACCCGGGTCCCAGCCCGCGAGGTCCTCGAGTCGAGGGTCGTTCGAGAACATCTCCGTGATCGGCTGGATCACGCCGATGCGCTTCTGGAGGCGCTTGATCTCGAGCTCCTGGTTCCAGATCGACAGCGTGACCGCCATGCCCTTGGAGCCGGCGCGCGCGGTGCGGCCCGAGCGGTGCAGGTACGTCTTGTGGTCGGGGGCCGGGTCGTAGTGGAGCACGACCGGGATGTCGTCGATGTGCAGGCCGCGTGCGGCCACGTCGGTGGCGACCAGCACCTCCAGGCGACCCTCGCTGAAGCGGCGCAGCGCGTCCTCGCGCTGGCTCTGGCGCAGGTCGCCGTGGATGGCCATCGCCTTCACGCCCTCCTGTGCGAGGGACGACGCCAGGCGGTCCGCGACGCGCTTCGTGTTGGTGAAGGCGAGGACACGACCACTGCCTCGGGCGATCGCGGCGGCCACCTTCACCTTGTCCATCTCGTGGACGAGCAGGAAGCGGTGGAGCATGGCGTCGACGGTGACGGTGGTCGACGCGACCTCGTGGTACACGGGGTCGTGCTGGTACCGCTTGATCAGCCCGTCGACGACACCGTCGAGGGTGGCCGAGAACAGCAGCGTCTGGTGCTGGCTGTCGACGTGGCGGAGCAGCCACTCCACCTGGGGCAGGAAGCCCATGTCGGCCATGCGGTCGGCCTCGTCCACGACGACGAGCTCGAGGCCGTTCAGCTCGACCTCCTTGCGGTCCACGAGGTCGATGAGCCGGCCCGGGGTGGCGATGATCGCCTCGACGCCGCCGCTGATCGCCTTGATCTGCTTGTTCATGTCCGCCCCCCCGTAGACGGCGACGACCCGGCTCCCGATCGCGTCGGCCAGCGGGGCGAGGACGTCGTGGACCTGCAGGGCCAGCTCGCGCGTGGGGACGAGCACGAGGCCGCGCGGCTTGCGGGGCTCCGCCCGGTCGAGGCGCTCCAGGAGGGGCAGCCCGAAGGCGAGCGTCTTGCCGGACCCGGTCTTGGCCTTGCCGCACACGTCACGGCCCGCGAGCGCGTCCGCGATGGTCAGCGTCTGGATGGCGAAGGGCTCGGTGATCCCTTGGTCGGCGAGGACCTTGACGAGCCGCTCGGACACGCCGAGGTCAGCGAAGGTGGTGGCTTGGGGCGTGGATTCGGTCATGGGCGATCCGTACGAGGTTACCGGCGCGGCCCCGCGCGCCCAGCATCGTGGGGCCTCGTTCGCCCTGGTCAGGCGGTGTTCAGGACGGCAGGGCGAGCTCGACGGCCGCGACCAGCGACGTGTCCTGCGGCTCCACCTGCGGGCGGAACCGCGTGACCTTGCCGCCGGGGGCGACGAGGAACTTCTCGAAGTTCCAGGAGATGTCACCGGCGTTGCCGTCGGCGTCCGCGACCTCCGTCAGCTCGGCGTACAGCGGGTGCCGCCCATCGCCGTTCACCTCGACCTTCTCGGCCAGCGGGAACGTCACGCCGTAGGTCGTGGAGCAGAACGTGGCGATCTCCTCCGCGCTGCCGGGCTCCTGGCCCAGGAACTGGTTGCACGGGATGCCCAGGACGGAGAAGCCCTGCTCCGCGTACTGCTCGTGCAGCTTCTCGAGACCCTCGTACTGGGGCGTGAGCCCGCACTTCGAGGCGACGTTCACGATGAGGAGGGCCTTGTCCTCGTACTCGTGAAGGTCGAGCTCGGACCCGTCGAGGCGGTTGATCTGGTGGTCGTAGATCGACATGCACCGAACCTATCGGGACACCCGGCCGGTCGTCCGGTCGACGGGGACGCCGTCGGCCCGCAGGCGGCGGGCGTGCTCCGCCTCGTGGCCCGGGACCAGCCGTCCCGTCGAGGTGACGACCCGCCACCAGCACACCTCACCGCCGTGCTCGGCCAGGAAGCGCCCGACCGCCCTGGCCGCCCCGGGCCGACCCGCCTCGGCCGCCACCTCGCCGTAGGTCAGGACATCACCCGCCTCGAGGCCCGCCAGCACGTGCACGATCGCCTCCTCGAACGGGGTGCGGTCCACCGGAGTACCTTGCCCGACGTGCGCACCCTGACGCCCCACGAGGTCCGCGAGCACGTCACCCGCATCGGCGACGAGGGGTACACGATCGTCGAGGACGCCGTGGAGGGGGACCTGCTCGACGAGATCGACCGCGAGCTGCGCCGACTCGAGGTCGACCTCGGCATCGTGCCCGCCCGCAACGACTTCGAGGGCGAGCAGACCGTCCGCATCTACAACCTCCTCGTGCACGGCAAGGCGTTCGAGCGGATCCCCGTCCACCCCAACGTGCTGCCGATCGTGGAGGGTGTGCTCGACGCCGGGTGCCTCATCTCCTCGCTCTCGTCGATCGCGATCTGCGAGGGCGAGACGCCCCAGCCGATCCACGCCGACGACCAGCTCATGCCGCTGACGAAGCCGCACGCGCCGACGGTGTGCAACACGATGTGGGCGATCACCGACTTCACGGAGGCCAACGGCGCCACCCGCATCATCCCGGGGTCGCACCTGGCGACGGACTCGCCGAACTACGGGCAGCACTACGACTCCATCCCGGCCGAGATGCCCCGGGGCTCGGTGCTGGTGTGGCACGGCAGCCTGTGGCACGGCGGCGGCGCCAACACCACGCCGGAGCGCCGTGTCGGGATCGCGATGAACTACTGCGCCGGCTGGGTCCGCCAGCAGGAGAACCAGCAGCTCGGCATCCCGCGCGAGATCGCGGCCGGCTTCGAGGAGCGCCTGCAGCGCCTCTGCGGCTACGGCGTCTACAACGGCCTCATCGGCCACATCGACAAGCAGGACCCGATCGGTCTCCTCCGCGGCGACGGCGACACCCGGATGGTGTGGGACCTCGTCTGATGGGGACGCAGGGCATCGACGACGCGGACGAGCGGGTCCACCCGGTCGAGGACCCGTCCCCGCACTGGAGCGACTCGCTGTACTTCAACGCCTGGGACCCGTCGACGAGCGCGTTCCTGCTCACGCGCATCGCCGTGCGGGCCAACGCCTCGCGGGTGAGCGCCGGGATGATCGTCTGGGTCGACGGCGCCCCGGTCTACGGGTACGGCCGCGAGCCCGAGGAGCTCCCCGCGAGCGACTGGGACGCGATGACCATCGACGGCCTCGCCTACCGCATGCTCCAGCCGGACGGCGCGTGGGTCGTGCAGCTGGACGACGGCGAGCACAAGGCCCACCTCGAGTGGAAGGGGCAGAGCCCGGCCACCCACTACGACGGCCACCCGGACGGTCCGCTCCCCCGCGCCGTGGCGTGGGGGCACTACGAGCAGACCTGCCGCGTGACCGGCGACCTCCACGTGGGCGGCCACCGGATCGCCTTCGACGGGTTCGGCCAGCGCGACCACTCGTGGGGCTTCCGGCACTGGGCCGGCCTCGACCAGTGGCACTGGGTCACGGGCTTCCTCGCCGACGGCCGGGCCTTCAACCTGTTCGAGGTGCACGAGCACGACGGCTCGGTGACCGTGAACGGCTACGTGCACGCGCCCGACGGCGACGAGTACGTGGTGGCGTCCTCCCGCGAGCTCCAGCGCTCCGAGGACGGCGGCGCGGAGACCTGCCGCGCGCTGCTCGAGCGGGCCGACGGCACCGCCCTCGAGGTCCACGGCACCCGCGCTGGCGTCTCGATCCCGGTGCGGCCGGCGGAGGACCAGCCGGTCACCGTCCACGAGACCCCGATGCGGCTCGTGGCCGACGGCGTGGAGGGCTACGGCATCTACGAGCACCTCGTCACCGAGCGGGGGTGACCTCCGGGCTCGAGACGGTCGCGGACTGGCCACCGGGACCGAAGGCCGCGGGCTGGGTGGCCGGCGACGGGCGCACGGCGACGGCCGGCGCCGTCGCGGGGACCTACCGGCTGGCGTCGGTCACCAAGCTCTTGTCCACCATGGGGCTGCTGGTCGCGCTCGAGGAGGGCGCGGTCGAGCTCGACGAGCCGGCGGGCCCGCCCGGCGCGACGGTCCGCCTCGTGCTGAGCCACGCCTCCGGCCTCCCCTTCGACGGCACGACGCCGATCGCCCCGCCGGGCACGCGGCGGATCTACGGCAACACGGCCTTCGTGGTGCTGGCCGACCTCCTCGAGGCCCGCACCCGCATCCCCTTCGGCGACTACGTCGCCGAAGCGGTCCTGGCCCCCCTCGGCATGGCCGGCACGACCTGGGGCGCCTCCCCGGCCCACGGTGCCCGCAGCACCGTCCCCGACCTCCTCCGCCTCGGCGCGGAGCTGCTGCGACCGGGGCGGATCGTCGCCCCCGCGACGCTGGCCGAGGCCACGACCGTCCAGCTGCCCGAGCTGCGCGGGGTCCTCCCCGGGTTCGGGCGGCACGACCCGAACCCGTGGGGCCTCGGCTTCGAGGTCCACGGTGCCAAGGCGCCGCACTGGATGCCGGCGGAGGCGTCGCCCCGCGCCTTCGGCCACTTCGGCCAGACCGCGTCGTTCCTCTGGGTCGACCCGGACGCCGACGTCGCCTGCGTGGGCCTCTCCGAGGAGCCCTTCGGCGACTGGGCCCGCGCCGCGTGGCCCGTCCTCGGCCGAGAGGTTCTTGCGACAGTCCGCTGACGTCAGAAGCGGCGCTTCCGACGGAACACCAGGTCCAACGCCTACCCCACGGCGTCTGGCTCCGCCAGACGGGCTGGTGTCCTCCGGCCGGCCCCTCGGGGCCGGCCTAGAACACCGCTGCGGCGAGGTCGCGGTTCGTGGCCGTCACCGCGGGGACCAGCCCGGCGGCCTGCGGCAGCAGCTGCTCGCAGAAGAACCGCGCGTCGAGCACCTTGCCCTCGTAGAAGGCCTTGTCCCCCGGGCCGGCCTCGGCCAGCAGGCGGGTGGCGGCGAGCGCCTGCTGCGCCATCACCCAGCCACCCGTGACCACGCTGAAGAGGCGGAGGTACGGCGTGGCGCCGGCCAGCGCGTCGAGTGGCTCGCCGAGCCCGTTGGCCAGGAGCCAGTCGGTGGCCGTGCGCAGCGCGCCCAGGCCGTCGGCCAGCGCGGCGCGGATGGAGGCCAGCTC
Source organism: Acidimicrobiales bacterium (assembly GCA_035249805.1). Taxonomy (GTDB): domain Bacteria; phylum Actinomycetota; class Acidimicrobiia; order Acidimicrobiales; family VFJN01; genus VFJN01. The sequence continues at coordinate 6,388 of DATFFY010000311.1, forward strand.
GTCGCCGCCCTGCTCGAGGTCGGCGACCGTCCGCTCGATGTACCCGAGGTAGTCGGTCACCGCGGCCCCGGCTCGCATCGGCAGCTTCCGGCCCACGAGGTCCATCGCCTGGATGCCGTTCGTGCCCTCGTAGATCGGTGCGATGCGCGCGTCGCGGAAGTGCTGGGCCACCCCGGTCTCCTCGATGTAGCCCATGCCGCCGAAGACCTGGATGGCCAGGCTGGTGAGCTCGACGCCGAGGTCGGTGCCCCACCCCTTCGACACCGGCGTCAGCAGGTCGGCCAGCTCCTGGCACCCGGCCCGAACCGCCTCGTCGGGATGGTGGGCGGCCCGGTCGATCGCCGCCGCGTTCGCGTAGACGATGCCCCGGAGCGCCGCGATGGACGAGCGCATCGTGAGGAGCATGCGGCGCACGTCCGGGTGGTCGACGATCGGGCTCTGCTCGCCCGCGGGTGCCCCGGGCGCCCGACCCTGACGACGCTCCTTCGCGTAGTCCAGCGCCATCTGGTACGCCCGCTCCGCGATCGACAGGCCCTGCAGGCCCACCGACAGGCGGGCGTTGTTCATCATCGTGAACATGTACCGCATGCCGGCGTTCTCCTCGCCGATGAGGTACCCGACCGCGCCCTCGCCCTTCTCGCCGTAGCTGAGCACGCACGTCGGGCTCGCCTTGATGCCCATCTTGTGCTCGATGCTCACGCACGTGACGTCGTTGCGCTCCCCGAGCGAGCCGTCGTCGTTCACCAGGTGCTTCGGGACGATGAAGCAGCTGATCCCCTTGGTCCCCGGCGGCGCCGAGGGGGTGCGGGCCAGCACGAGGTGCACGATGTTGTCGGACATGTCGTGCTCGCCGTAGGTGATGAAGATCTTGGTGCCGGTGATCCGGTACGTGCCGTCGTCCTGCGGGACCGCCTTCGTCGTCAGCGCGCCGACGTCCGAGCCGGCCTGCGGCTCGGTGAGGTTCATCGTGCCGGTCCACTCCCCCGTCACCATCTTCGGCAGGTAGACCTCGCGCTGCTCCTCCGACGCGTGGTGCAGCAGCATGTCGAGCGCGCCCTGGTTCAGCAGCGGCAGCATCGAGAAGGACATGTTCGCCGAGGTGAGGATCTCCTGCAGGGCGACGCCGACCAGCCAGGGGAACGACCCGCCGCCGTACTCCGGCGGGAACGGGACGGCGCCCCACCCCGCGTCGACGTAGGCCCGGTACGCCTCCTTGAAGCCCTCGGGGGTCGTGACGCTGCCGTCGTCGTTGCGGACGCTCCCCTGCAGGTCCCCGACGCGGTTCAACGGCGCCACGAGGTCCTCCATGAACCGGGCGTTCTCCTCCAGCACGGCGTAGACGCCGTCCGCGTCGACGTGCTCGAAGGGAGGCAGCTCGGTGATCGACTGCAGGTCGACCAGGTGCTCGAGGTTGAAGCGGATGTCGCGGAGCGGGGCGGTGTACTCGGCCATCGCCCGCCACGCTACGGCTTGCGGGACAGCGTGAGCGCGAAGTCGCCGGCCGCGTCGGTGAGGAGGCGATCGAGCTCGAGACCGGCGGCGGCCAGCTCTCCCTCGAGGCGACCACGGGTGAACTTCGCGCTGATCTCGGTGTGGAGCAGCTCGCCGCCGTCGAAGCGCAGGTCGAGGTCGAGGGCGCCGAGCCGGGCCCGCTGGTGGCCCTCGGACCGCAGGTGCATCTCGATCCACTGCTCGTCGGGATCCCACCGCGCCACGTGGCCGAAGCGCTCGGGCACGAGGTCGCCGGCCAGCTCCCGGTTCAGCACCCGCAGCACGTTGCGGTTGAACTCGGCGGTGACGCCACGGTCGTCGTCGTAGGCCCGCACGAGCCGGTCGGGGTCCTTCACGAGGTCGGTGCCCAGGAGCAGCCAGTCGCCCGACTGGAGCTGGTCGACGAGCTCGCCCAGGAACTTGGCCCGCTCGACCGGTGCGAGGTTGCCGATGGTGCCGCCCAGGAAGGCCACGACCGACGTGCCCTCCATGGGGAGGCGACCGAGGTGGCGCTCGAAGTCGCCGACGATCGCCTCCACCCGCACGCCCGGGTACCGCGTCGCGAGCTCCGGTCCGGCGGCCCGGAGCACGGGCTCGCACACGTCGAAGGCCACGATCCGCTCGAGCGAGCCCGCGCCCGCGAGCGCGCCGAGGAGCAGGTGCGTCTTGGTGGAGGTGCCCGAGCCGAGCTCCAGCAGGGTCGTGGCGCGGGTGCGGCGGGCGATGGCGTCGGCCTCCCGCACGAGGATCTCCGTCTCGCGGCGGGTCGGGTAGTACTCCTCGAGCCGCGTGATCTGGTCGAACAGCGCGCTGCCGGCCTCGTCGTAGAACCACTTCGGTGGGAGGCGCTTGGGGTCCGCGGTGAGGCCGTCGAGGACGTCGCGCCGCAGCGCGTCGGCCAGGTCGTCGGGCCCGAGGTGCACCTCGATGCTGCAGTGGGGGGACAGGGCGATCGCGGTCACGGGGGGCCTCCGTAGGCGGTGAGGGGAAGGGTGCCGCCCTGGTCGCGGGTGGCGTGGAGCACCGACTCGTCCGGCACGGGGGTCCAGCCCGGGTCGTCGTCGAGGGGCTCGGACGCCACCAGCACGCCGCCGGCGGCGAGCCCGCCGTCGCGCAGCGTGAAGAGGGAGTTGCCGCAGGTGGTGGCGGCGATGGAGCTCCCGTCGGAGAGCAGGAGGTTGAGCTTGGCGTCGGCCGTCTCGCGCACGGCCGCCGTGACCTGCGCGAGGGCCTCCCCGGGGGAGGCGCCGGCGTCGAGCCGATCGAGCACGAGCGCGAAGAGCACCTCGGTGTCGGTCGTGCCCTCGATGCCGATCGCCCGCGTCTCCGACACCGCACGGCGCAGGTGCTCGCCGACCGGTCCGCGGAAGCCGACGACGAAGCCGTTCAGCGAGAAGCACCACGGGCCGGAGGTGAACGGCGCGTTGCCCGTGACGACGATCGGCGACGGCGGCGTCGCGCTCCGCACCGCCGCCACCACGGCCTCGGCGTGGACCACGTCGGCCACGGAGTGGAACGAGTTGTCGGTCCACATCGGTGCGGCGGTCCGGTACCGGGCCGGCTCGGGGCGCACGGCCACGTCCCACCACGCGACCCCCCAGCCGTCGGCGTTCATCGCCCCGTCGCGCTGGTGGAGGGGCCTCCACGACTGGCGCTCGAGCGACTGCGGCGGCTCGAACAGGAGGGACGCCAGGGAGCGGGGCGGGCCGAGGTACGCCAGGTGGCGGCACATCAGCGGACCGCCGCCGGGACCTCGACGTCGCGTGCGCAGCGGAACCCGCAGAAGATCTGCCGGCGGATCGGAAGGTCCCAGTTGCGGAACGTCGTCCGGCAGGCGGAGGGGTGGGTGGCCCACGAGCCGCCGCGGAGCACCTTGTACCCCTCGCCGTGGAAGACGGCCGAGTACTCGTCGTAGGGGAAGGCCCGGAACCCGGGGTGGGGCCCGAAGTCCGACGCGGTCCACTCCCACACGTCGCCGATCATCTGGTGGCAGCCGACCGCGCTCACGCCGTCCGGGTACGCGCCCACCGCCGCCGGTCCGAGGTGCGTGCCGCCGAGGTTGGCGCGCCCGGGCCCGGGGGCGACGTCACCCCAGGCCCAGGGACGGCTCGCGCCCGACGCGGGGTCGTGCGCGGCTGCGGTCTCCCAC